>JAEVZU010000274.1 GCA_023392075.1 Bacillota bacterium
TCAAAATCAATGCCGGCGCTAAAAATACAACTGCCAATATTTTTTCTTCATTTAGTTTTTTATTTGCTTTAACTGCCCCGCTCATATTTATACCTTCCCCCCTATATAGCCTTTTGCAGCCTTTTAACCCACGTACTTATCAATAAGGTTTCTCGAAATTCTATTCAGCACGGAAATTTCCTTTTTAAAGGTTTCAGTAAGCCCATCGTCTTCCTTTACCCTGCACATTGTCGTCATGGGCAGGTTTTCAAAGGTTTTAAGATAGTATTTTGCATTTACAGGATAGTACTGACGCTCAATCAGTGATGTAATTGTAAGTAAATCCGAAAGGTCCTCCGCACTGATTTTTTCATAATTTGCACAAAGCCAGGCATACAGTGACGGATGAAAGTTGGCCATTACTCCGCTGTATCCTGTTGCTCCGTCCTTCAGGGACTCAAGCAAGGTAGAACTGTTGGCATTATACAGTTTTAAATTGCTGCCCTCTATTGCCTTCAGCTTTTTCCGGATTTCCCCGGTATCACAGCAAGTATCCTTTAGAAAGAAAAACCGGCCCGTATCGGCGCACCATTTTATATTTTCAATTGATATAAGTCTTTTATACGGATAAGGACATTCATAGAAACCTAACGGTATGCCGGGATCTATTTTTTCCAGAAGTCTCTTGCAATTTTCCAGCCATATTTCATCGCTTTCATCTTCTCTTGCCAGACGGTTGGTTATTAAAATTACCGCATCCACACCTGTTTTTGCTATTTCATTGATTTCATTTACCTGATCCTCAAAGGAATCGGATACATGACCAGAGGCTATAACCGGAACTCTTCCAGCTGCGGCCTCAACAACCGCTTTAGACAGCTCAATCCTTTCCTGGAGACTTAGATAAAACATCTCACTCGACTGACAAACCGCAAACAGACCTGATACACCTTCCCTTATGTACCAATTGACAAGTTGTTTCAGTGCATTATAATCAATTTCTTGCTTTTCATTATAAGGAGTCAGCATGACAGGCCAAACCCCACCCGGAAATTTATTTTCCACTATAAATTCACTCCATTTCTGTATGATATATACCAATTATTCATTTTTGTTCCACATTATAGAACTCCGTTCTCAATTATGGTGGTAAGGAAAACTTAGATATGCTTACCTAAGTTTTATAAAAGCAAAATATTTCAATTTTAATTTTATTAAATCCTTATTTCGATCCTCTGAATATATCTCTTTACAAGCTCGGCTACCTCCTGTATGAAGCTCTCGGTAAATTTCAAAGAAGCTCCGCTTACACTCATGGCAGCTGCCACCTGGCGCTTGGCATCAAATATAGGTAATGCTACACACTTGACGCCGAATTCATGTTCCATGTTATCTATGGCATAACCTCTAACTTTTGTGATCTGTAATTCTTCTCTCAAAGTCTTTTTATCCACTATGGTATTTCCGGTAAACGGTACGAAATCCTGTTCCAGGTAGCTTGAAATAAATTCCTCGGGCATGTTGGCAAGCATTGCCTTGCCAATTCCTGTGCAGTACATGCCGGCCCGCTCACCAAAAAGAGAACGCATTAAATGAGTTGCCTGCGCCGGATAGGTAGCCTCAAGATAAAGCACCTCTCCACGGTGCGGAACTGCAAGATAAACATTTTCGTTTGTAATGTTAGCCAGTTCCTGCATATAGGGCTGGGCTATTTTCGTAATGGCAAAGGTATCCCCCAGAGCCCTGCTCAGGTTAAAAATACCGATACCCAGACTGTATTTTCCAGTCTCTTCATCCTGCTCTACATATCCCATTTGCTTGTATGTATCCAATATATTATGAACATTGCTTTTATAAAGGCCAAGCATTTCACTTATCTCGGTAACACCCAGATTGGGTTTTTTCACAAAGCAGTTCAATACCTCAATTGCTTTACTGAGACTTTTGATCTTAACTTCACTAGTATCGTACACTATTAGCACACCCCCTTCGTTCCATAATATAGAACTATGTTCTTTATTTCTATGAATTAATTGTATCATACCTCTTTTTTCAATGCAATATGCAAATCAAGAAAAAAAACAAGCTGACCCTGTTATATAAAAACATTGTCAGCTTGTTTAAAACGAAATTATAATATTATAATTAAACTTTAAGAGATTACTTTCTGGCAACTCCGGACTTTCTAGCTGCTTCAGCAACTGCTGCTGCAACCTCTTTTGCCACTCTAGGATCAAACGGAGCCGGAATTACATATTCTGCATTTCTATCTGCATCGCCAACAAGACCGGCGATTGCATAAGCAGCAGCTATTTTCATTTCATCATTTATTTCACGGGCACCTACATCAAAAGTACCTCTGAAGATACCTGGGAAGGCAAGCACGTTATTAACCTGGTTTGGATAGTCTGAACGGCCTGTACCAACAACAGCAGCACCAGCTTCAAGAGCTTCTTCAGGCAGGATTTCAGGAGTTGGGTTAGCCTGTGCAAATATAATAGGATCTTTTGCCATTGACTTAACCATTTCCTTTGTAACCTGGTTTGCAGCTGAAACTCCTATGAATACGTCGGCACCAGCCATAACATCCTTTAATAAACCTCTCTTGCCTTCAAGGTTAGTGATCTTTGCCATTTCGGCCTTGATTGGGTTGAGGTTGTCCCTGCCTTCATAGATAACGCCCTTTGTATCACAAAGAACTACCTTTCTAAGACCCATTGAGAAGAGAAGCTTTGTTATAGCTATAGCTGCTGCTCCTGCACCGTTAACGACTATTGAAATGTCTTCCATTTTCTTTCCAACAACCTTTAACGCATTGATAAGACCTGCAGCTGTAACTATTGCAGTACCATGCTGGTCATCGTGGAATATTGGAATATCTGTTTCCTTCTTTAATCTTTCTTCTATTTCAAAGCATCTTGGAGCTGCTATATCTTCCAGATTTACACCGCCGAAGCTGCCTGAGAGCAACTTAACAGTTTCAACTATGGTGTCAACATCCTTTGATTTGATACAAAGCGGGAATGCATCAACATCACCGAAAGTTTTGAAAAGGCAGCATTTTCCTTCCATAACAGGCATACCTGCTTCAGGACCTATATCACCCAAACCAAGAACAGCTGTACCGTCGGTGATAACTGCTACCATGTTGTGTCTTCTTGTGTATTTGTATGAATTCTCAACGTCTTTCTGTATTTCAAGACATGGTTGAGCTACTCCAGGTGAATAAGCTAATGAAAGATCTCTCTTGTCCTTTAAAGGAGCTTTGCATATTACTTCTATTTTGCCTGCCCACTCTTCGTGTGCCTTAAGTGAATCTTCATAAATAGTTCCCATTTGATAATCCTCCAAACGTTAATTTAATCGATTTTTTCTTATTGCCATAAGGAACAAACAACCAATAATTCCCAGCTTCCGCCGGATTTACTGTTTATTTGTTCCTTATCTATTCTACACTATTGTGAAATCTTTCACAACCTATTTTTTAAATTTCAATATAAAAATTTAGGCTTATCCTATTTTTTTACAAATTAGATATCTTTTACTTCGTTTATAACCGCTCTTACCTTTTCAGCAGAATCTCTCAAAAGTTGTAATTCAGCATCTGTAATGTTCAATTCAAGAACCTTTTCAGCTCCGCTGCCGCCAACAATTGTCGGAACGTTCAACAAAACATCCTTGACACCGTACTGACCGTCAAGAACAGTACCAACAGGCATTATTGTGTTGAAATCCTTCAGTATTGATTCAACTATTCTGTTGATTGAAAGAGCTATACCATAGTAAGTTGCTCCCTTGTTCTTAATGATTGTAGCACCGGCTGCCTTTACTTCACTGAACAACTCGTCCTTATTTATGTTTAAGCCGTTAGCCTTTACATAATCGTCGAATTGTGTTCCTGCAATATGAGTCTGGCTCCATACAGGAAGCTGTGAATCTCCGTGCTCACCCATGATATAACCGTGAACATTGGCAATGTCAACATTCAACGCCTGGCTTATGTGTGTTCTGAATCTGGCACTGTCAAGAACAGTACCTGAACCGATAACCTTGCTTGCAGGCAAACCTGACCACTTTTGTGTCATATATGCTAATACATCAACAGGATTTGATACACTGACAATTACACCCTTGTTGTAGTATTTCATAAGTTCAGTTACAATACTCTTCATTATTGCAGTGTTTTTCTTTGCAAGATCCAGACGTGTTTCTCCCGGCTTTCTTGCAGCACCTGCAGTTACAACAATTACATCACAATCCTTAACATCGGCATAATCACCTGAATAAACATTCATATGACCTGCAAATGATAAACCATGGCTAATATCAAGAGCTTCTCCGTAAGCCTTTTCCTTGTTTACGTCGATTAAAACCAACTCAGATACCAAATTGTTAATAGACATCGCATAAGCTGCTGAAGCTCCAACGAATCCCGCGCCAATTATAGCTACTTTATATCCCATACAAATTCCCTCCATTTTTTTCGCAATTGCTATTAGCGTAACACAACTTGTATTAACTTACAAACATAAATATCATGAATTTCTATTATTTTCTTAGCAAAAAAAGCCGATTTTTAAGATTACATTTCATATTGTAGCTTAATCTCAGGTTTTTATGCATTTACAATTATCTTGTATACAATGTTTTCTTTTGAGACCATATATATACATAGCATGCAGGTTTGAGACGGATTGAGTAAAATTTAACAAGATGAATATTTATAACTTTGTTAAGAAATTAACCTGAAGTGCAAGTTAGTTGATCAATTCTGCCGGCCAATAAAAAGTACATGCCTGAAAATGTAAGCGTATCGATTGTGATAGCTGTATACATTTCAGGCATGCGTTTTGTGAGCATTCTATTGATTGAAGTTAATTAATTACGATTTCTTTCGTACACTATTCTTAATCCTTCCAGAGTCAGGGTCGGACTTACGTGATCAATTGTTCTGGATTCCTCCGAAATAAATCTTGCCAGACCGCCTGTTGCTATTACCTTTATATTGTCTTCCTGCATTTCCTGTTTCATGCGTTTTACGATATAATCAACCTGTCCTATATATCCGTAAAATATACCCGACTGCATACTGGACACAGTGTTTTTACCGATAACGCCGTCCGGCTTTATCAAGTCTATTCTTGGGAGTTTGGCCGCCTTTTGGAATAATGCCTCCAGACTGATCTTGACTCCCGGGCAGATAACACCGCCCAGGTATTCTCCCCTGGCCGATACGGCGCAGAAGGTGGTAGCAGTTCCCATATCCACTATTATCAACGGTCCGCCGTATAATTCAAAACCGGCAACAGCGTTTACTATCCTGTCGGTCCCTACTTCCTTTGGATTCTGATACCTGATGTTTATCCCTGTTTTTGTACCCGGACCGATAATCATGGGGTCCAGTTTGAAATACTTTTTGATAGAGTGCTCCAAAGTATACATTA
The DNA here is from genome assembly GCA_023392075.1 of Bacillota bacterium. GTDB lineage: Bacteria > Bacillota > Clostridia > Acetivibrionales > DSM-1351 > Ruminiclostridium. The sequence continues at coordinate 5,424 of JAEVZU010000274.1, forward strand.
TGGGCGGAACAACGGATGCTATGATAACCGCTTCAATTTCACCGGCTTTTAAACCTGCATGATCAAATAAATTGAGCATAAACATTCCCAATTCATCTGCGGTTCTCTCCTTGTCGGTATTCAGCCGCCAGCTCGCCAGAAGTTCTGTTTGACCGTAAACCCCCAGCACTATGTGTGTATTCCCAACATCTACTACTAGAATCATATTCCTCCACCATTCTTAACTCGAAATATCTCAATATGCTATACCCCAAGTCTCATACTGCGAATTTCTTTTAATTCCAGCTCAATTTCTTTTTCTATTCTGGTTATATCTGCAGCAATATCCGCTACTGTTTCTTCAGCACGGGGCTTTATAGCCGGCCTCTGGAAATGCTGCCTTGTGTTTTCTCTGTTTTCTTTGCCGCTATCCCTGTTTTGATTGTCTCTATGAAAATTTCTCTGATAATTTTCCTTGTGCTGGTTTGGTCCGTTTTCACGTGAAGAGTTTTCCCTGGCCTGATTGTCCCGGTTTTCTCTTCTCTGTGCATCTCTTTGCTGGTTAAAATCTCTTTGGTTATTATTTTCCCTCTGCTGATTATCTCTCGGAGGCCTGTTGTTTCTTATATGATTTTCCTTGTGAGATGCATCTGAATCCCTTTGAAAGGATTTCTGCTGCGAATTTGTATTGGCGGGCGCACCTGTCTGAACTCCATCCTTTGAAAAGTTTTTTCTTGGGTAATCATTCTTTTTAACCACTTTATATTCCTCCTAAGCTTTCTTTGCAATTAGTAGTCTGTAGCATCTAAATTCATACATTGCCAGCAGTTAAAATTTCTCCAGAACTGCGTTGCCGGAAAGCACTGCTTCGCAGTACTTCGTTGAAATAAAGCGATTATTCCGCCCTCCTCCGCCTTGTCCTGAAAAAATTTTCCTCACCGGACAATATACGTTTTAGATGTTACAGACTACTAAACATAATCAGATTTAAAAATATAATCCAGCTTTTGTTATCATAGCACATATACCCTCTATTGACAATGTACAACACGCCTCACGCCGGCTGTTTTGCCACTTTTCCTTATCGTCGTCCCTGCCTTGCGTCAGCAAGACTGCGTCCATCCTCCTCAAAAATTGCCAAAATATCTCGGCTCGAGGTCGGTGATTTTTGAGCGGGAGAAAAGGTATCTGAGCAATAATGTTTGGTTAATTTATTCTATACATATCCCAGCAGGCCTCTTACCTGAACCTCTCCCGCTGAAATTTCCCTTACCGTCCCATCCTTACATTTTACAACAAGTTTGCCATCCGGGGCAACGGATTGAGCAACACCAATATATTCCATTCCTCTGCTCACAATCTTTACTTCCCTGCCAAGAGTAACAGAATATTTATTCCACCTGTCAATAATTTCGCCGGTATTCTTCTCCAGTACTTTATTATACATTTCTTCAAAGCAGCTCAGAATGCTTCCAAGCAGCCTCACTCTGGAGACCTTTCCGCCTGCATGCATCTGCAGTGATGTAGCTTTGTTCTGAATTTCAGCATCGAATTCGCCGAAGGTTTGATTTACATTAATACCGATCCCCACTACTACAAAATTTACGTGACCGGGCTCTGCACTCAGCTCAGTAAGTATTCCGCACAGTTTATTGTTCTCTAATATTATATCATTGGGCCATTTGATTCCGCAATTTATTCCCAGATCACGGAATATTCCCTCCACAACAGCAACAGATGCCGCAAGAGTTATTATCTGAACCTGCTCAGGTTCCAGATCAGGTCTGAGAATGATTGAAAACCAAAGTCCCTGATTGTTATCCGATTGCCAGAGTCTTCCCACTCGTCCTCTTCCCAGGGTTTGTCTTTCGGCAATAACCACTGTTCCATGAGGGCAGCCATCGTTGGCTATTTTTTTTGCATGATTGTTGGTAGAATCTATTTCATCAAAATGTATCAGTTTTATTCCGATATGCTGACCTTCTGGTATACAGATCTCTCTTTCATCAAGTATATCGGGTAATTCAATAAGCTTATACCCTTTTCTTGAAGAAGATTCTATGTTATAGCCTTCTTTTCTCAGTTCATTTATATGCTTCCATACCGCAGTGCGTGAAACCCCCAGACTATTGCTGAGCTCCTCACCCGAAATGTATTCCCGCTTTTCCTTAAGCCTATGTAAAATAAGATTTTTCAACTTGCCCGTCACCATCCCCATTTATTTAACAACAAATCAGGCCTTTTTATACAATATGTTTTCCCTGCTTGAGTTCTAAACACCGCCGTTCTCTTTTGAGGGTTCTCCAGCTTCTCCAGATAGTTCTCTTCCGCAAGTTTATCAAAGAAGTAATAAAGTAGAAAATCGTCAGATTCTGCAAGTTTCTCTCTTAATTCCTGCAAAATATTGTTTATATATAGTTCTTCCGAATTTGTATAAATAACCGGCGAATCCATCCGTTTATCGAGTATCGCCGCCTCTCCGGGGAGGATTGTGGTGGTTATCAGGCATTCCGGAAGCCTGTAGGTCCCAAATATATATTTTTTTATAGGTATGATGGATTTGTAATATAAATCCATATTGTAATCCGTATCTGATGCATTTTCAAATATAAATCTATCCGCTATAAAACACTTCTCACTTTTTACCTGTATTTTAAGACATGTAAAATCGGAGGATCTGTATAATTCCAGGTTGTCTTTCGGATTCAGCATACCCGAGAAGCACATTACCTTCTCTCCGTCTATTAAAACTTCCCTGTTATGGTAAGCAGATAATTTTAATCCGCAATTCAATATATTCGACACATTTTCTGTCCTGACATAATAATAGACCTCTACCATTGACACACCCCATGAATTCAATCAAAAGAAATATTTTGCAAGACGGCAATATACGTTTTAGATGTTACAGGCCACTTGGCAAGTACAACTTCAATAAATGGAAGCCCATTTGAACAACCATTTATTGAAGTTAAAGTCCCATCGTTTCTTTCATTATATTACAATTCTCTGAATTCTGCCATATCGGGTTTTGTCAAAATACTGTTCAAGATTATTGGAGATACCTCCGTCTTGCCATTTGCCATATCCTTAAGACTGCTCTCAAGCACCTGATTCACTTCTTCCTGTTCTTTCTGGAATTTAGTTATCAGCTGCACAGCCAGATCAAATTCCTCGTAAAACAGTACTATCAAATCACCGGGCTGACCATCCAGCATTGCCTTTTCAAGTGCACCTGTTTCGCTTAATATTATTTCTATATTTTCTTTTTTAAATCCCATACTTAATATGCTGGACTCAAATATTGCCGCAACTTCTCCTTTTTTCCTGCCTCTTAAATCCTTATCCTCCTTGATATAAATTTTGTCAAAGGATCTTCCGCACAGTTCTCCTACTTCTTTTATATTTGCATCCATTCTGTCTCCGGGCATTCCCACAATTCCCACCAGCCGCTTTGCCTTTGTTTTCTGCATAAATTTAATAACCGCCGAATAACCTGCTATATTGTGGCTGTAGTCTATCATTACCTTGAAAGTACCCATGTCAAAAATGTTAAATCTGCCCGGGTTTAATTCAACATCAGGCCTGAAGGTACTCATCCCTTTTTTTATAACATCAATTGATACATTAAGCCCTATCAGGGCGGATACCGCAGCCAGAGAGTTTTCTATATTGCAGTCCACCAACCCTCCGTAGGTTATGGGAATATCCTCAAGGCTGATAACAGGTTCTCTTTTTCCGTTCCTGAGTATCCAGATATAATTATCTCTTACAAATACCGCTATGTTTTCAGGATATTTGCTGTATTTCTTTATAAGCGGGTTTGACATGGTCCTTCCAAACAATATTACCCTGCTCCTTACCCTGTTTAATACGAAGGGAGTCATGCTGTCATCGGCATTGAGAATCGCATAGCCTTCCGGCTTGACCGCTTCTATTACCAATGCCTTGGTTTTTGCGAGATCCTCCAGCGTATTGATCCCGTCAATACCAAGGTGATCGTCACTAATATTTACCAACACGGCCACATCAGCCAAATCATACCCCAGGCCTTTTCTGATAATACCGCCTCTGGCTGTTTCCAGAACAGCAGCTTCAACTTTTTTGTTGGCCAGTACCACATTGGCACTTACGGGACCGGTAGTATCGCCTTTCTGAATACATTCATTTCCTATATATATTCCACTGGTACAGGTCATGCCCACTGTTAATCCGGACAACGCAAGAGTGTGCCTGATCAGCCTGGTCGTGGTAGTCTTGCCGTTTGTTCCTGTAATTGCCGCTATGGGGATGCTCCAACTGCTGTCGGGATAGATCATATTGATGATGTCATTTGCGACATCCACCGGCTTACCCTCCGATGGGTACAGGTGCATCCGAAGACCGGGGGCGGCGTTTACTTCAATAATTGCACCGGCATTCATATCCAAAGGTATGGAGATATCTTCAGAAGCAAAATCTATTCCTGCAATATCAAGTCCTACCGCACGCGCAGCTGCTATTGCATACTGTGCATTCTTCGGGTGAATATCTTCAGTACAATTTCTGGCAGTTCCTCCGGTGCTGATATTGCCGTTCTGTCTCAATTTGACAAGCCTTCCCGCCTCCGGAATACTTTTCGGAGTTAATCCCTGTGCCTTCAGGCACCTTTCTGCGATATCATCCAGTTTGATATAGGTCAGCGGTTTTTCGTGATCCTCTCCTCTTAACGGATTCTGATTTTCCAGTTCCACAAGCTGTTCTATTGTACTTATGCCATCTCCGGCAACTTCAGGAGGCCTTCTCTCGGCCACGGCACTTACACGGCCTCCCACCACAAGTACTCTGTAATCCTTTCCGTTTATATGTCTTTCCACCATAACTTTTTTTGAGTATTTTTTTGCTTCTGTAAATGCCTCTCCGAGCTGATCAGAAGAGACTATATTGACAGTTACGCCTTTACCCTGATTGGAATCCAGAGGTTTTAACACCAGCGGATAACCTACCTTCTGCGCCGCCTCCATCACTTCCTCAATACTCTGGGTTACTACTCCATATGGTACCGGAATATTGCTGTCTGTTAATATCTTCTTGGTTAGCTGTTTGTCCGAAACCATATCTACCGATATACAGCTGGCATTATCGGTCAGTGATGCCTGTATTGTTCTGATGCCCTTTCCATAGCCCATCCTCAGCATACTGCCGTTGCCAAGCCTGACAACCGGGATACCTCTGTTTACGGCGGCAGTATGAATGGCTTTGGTACTTGGCCCCATATCGGTTTCCAGAGAAAGTTTCTTCAGAGCATTCATTATTTTATTGATATCAATATTTTTTCCTTCAGCAAATGCCTTCAGAATTTGGATAGCCCTTCTGCCGCATTCTACGGCGAGTGTTTCATTCATATATTCATATATGATATAGTACCTGGAAGTAGTACCGATCTGCCTGGTCTTTCCGTGATTCACACTATACCCGAGCTTATTCTGCAGCTCTATAATCAAGTGTTCTGCAACATGGCCCATATAAGTGCCTTCGGCCAGACGTTCACCAAAGCCGCCCACATAACCTACTCCGCAAGTGTGTTCAGCTAATTCAGGAAAATTTTTTAACAGTTTTTCATTAAAGCCCGGTATATCCTTTGTTGGCCCTGACTCGAAAATTCCTATGTCGACAATCATTTTTACCACGGGTTTGTGACTATATATATTTCTGCCTTGAAAGCAATAAATGCTTTGAATTTGCACCGTAAAAACCTCCTAATATTGTTACTATGCAATATGAATACGATTCATTTTGTCAGTTTTCAGTTATGAATTTTTCTTTTGAACACACCTCCGGCCAAGGTCAAAACCATAGCCATTGGGCAGTACATGAATTGTAACATTTGACAGTGCTATTATATCCTCGGGGTTTAATTCCGAAACATTTGAGTTTTGAATGGTTCTGCCGTCAATAACCGTCACGCAGTTGGTTCCCACAACTTCAAAGGAAGCGTTGGCATGAACCTTGATTGCAGTATCCTCGTCAATGCCGATGCCAAGAACAGACGGGTTCTGAGCCACACCTACAAGAAGTCTCCCCAGCCTTCCTCTCTGTTCAAAGTGCTGATCTATTATAACCTGTTCCATCAGACCAAGTCCCGGAGACATCCCAAGTGTACATTTTCTTGCAGCCGAATTACTGTTTCCGTCGACAATCATAACACTGCTCATAGCAGATGCACCTGCGCTGGTTCCGATAATCGGTACTCCTTTTTTATATAAATCCAAAAGTATGCCAAAGGTTTTTGTTCCGCCTAATATGCTTGTTATTCTTAGCTGATCTCCTCCCGTAAAAAAAACTCCTGCTGCACCTGATATCCTTTGTGCTACAGAGTTGTCATTTGCATCGCTCCTATTATCAATATTTAATACATCTATATCCTGTACACCAAGCCTGGAAAATACGGCTCTATACTCTTCTCCAACCTCCTGGGGCTTTTGCGTTGCAGTTGTTAAAACCGTTATTTTGGCATCGGGTCCCCCGCACATTTCTATAGCATGTTTAAGAACACTGCTCTGCCCCCACTTGTCTTCCGCCCCTCCGATGATCAATAAGTTCCCGTTAACAAGCTCACTCATTATTATACCCATGCCCATCATTTCGCACAAAAACATATTGATAGAAATGGCATGGGCCCGGTACCTCCTTTACTCATTTTTATAATTTCTTTCAACCTTTTCCTCAGATTCAAATAAAAATAATTTTAATGTGTACTCTTTTTATATGTTTAATACCTCTTTGGCCAAACCAAGAAACTTACTGCTAAAAGCCAGCCCCAAGCCCATAAGGACAATTGAAGTTACCACAAGGAAGACTCCAAGCCTGCTTTTATTATTTTTTGTTGCAAGAATTCCTGAAATAACACCAATCATTCCAAATACAAAGGGATAAAAGAATAGTGATAAAACGGCGGACAACCATCCGACAAAAAGAAATAATACTCTTTTTACGTTTTCATAATGATTTGTAATTCCTTGAACATTATCCATAATGAACTCCTCATAAAGCCTTGCACTTTCTGTTGAATTTCTGCTTCATAGCGTATTATTTACAGATTATACAGTTAATATTCACTTTTAAAAACAGTTGAAATCAAGCTTTTTGCAAGTACAGATATCAAAACTTTCATCAGGCAAGCTCTTCTAATCAGGCTTCTCATTGGTGGATACGTTGTTCTCGCGCACTATTGAAGCACAGTTCTTTAAAGTTGTTTCCGGTGAGGCGGCAGCTTATTATTCCGGAAAGTACCTGCGCTTTTAAATTAGCACAACGGGTTAAGTTAATTAGCGTAGCTGCAGTAAAAGTCATTTGTTCTCTTGATATATTTCTTCCGATATGAGAGAATTATACCTTAAAGACAATACCCTCTATTGACAATGTACAATACGTTTTTGAGTGGTTAATTTGCCCTGCGGCTGCGTTGAAACCGCTTGCAAGGCACAAAGCGTGTTTGTCAATACATACAGTATTGCCTTCGTCCTCCGTCTTATCCTGCGAAAATTTTCCCAGAGGGCAATATACGTTTTAAATGTTACAGACCGCTGGAGTGGGGATTTATAAAATGAATAAAGATAGAAACAACAGGTTATTTGCTTTAATAGCCATTACTGTTACGGTAATATTTTGGGGCTATTCATTTGTAAGTACAAAAATTTTACTTAATGACCTTCCGCCTGTCACTATTGCATTTTTCCGTCAGGTTATAGCTGCCGTGGCACTTGCGGTAATATTATACATAAAAAAACTATTCGTTAGGATGCCTGTAAAAGATGTTTTGCTCCTGTTTGCCTCCTCTTTTTTCGGAATAGTTTTATATTTTATTTTCGAAAATACGGGTTTAAAATATACCACAGCTTCAAATGGTTCAATTATCGTTGCTGCAGTACCAATTTTTACTTTAATAACCGAATCTCTGTTTTACAAATTTAAAATCACTTCCAGAGTTATTATTTGTGTAATTATTTCGGTAATCGGCGTCTTTCTGGTTATATTCGAGAGGGGTCTGGATTTTTCCTCAGGCTATACTAAGGGAAATCTTTTGATGATTGGAGCTATGATTACCTGGGTCATATATACAATTATTTGCAAAAGTCTTACAGGTAAATATAACGGTATAGTAATAACCGCTTACCAAATGGCAGCGGCCTCTGTTCTCTTTATTCCTTTTATCATACCTGAAATGAAACAATGGCAAAGCCTTTCGGTATACTCCACGGCCAACCTGCTGTACTTGGCTCTGTTTTGCTCAGCATTGGCATATTATCTTTACAATGTTGCCGTTAAAGGCCTTGGAGCCACTGTTTCATCCATGTTTCTGAACCTTATTCCCGTAGTATCGATTATAGGAGGTGTGCTGGTACTGGGGGAGACCGTTTCATTTATTCAAATCGGCGGTATGCTGCTGATTATGTTCAGTTTGGTATTTGTCAGGGTCAGGAGTTGATCCATATGCAGCGCATTTGTTCCATTACTGGAATACTCAGAAGCAAACCCGGCATTATCCGTAAATACCTCTCCTACCATCATGCTTTCCTGATACCGATCAGTTATTTTCAGGTGTTCACGGCATATCTCAATGGCTTCAGGCCTGTTTCCATATCGCAGTAGTCCCGATATATCATCCCCAAAGTCTTTCATTGGGGATTTGAAAAAGGGTAAAATCATAAATAAAATACTCAAATTCTTCATATATTAACAGTACCATCTATTGACAATGTACACGTTGTCAATAGATGGTACTAATCTACCTTGATTGGATACTGTTTTTTTATTGGAGGAATCTGAGTGAAAAAATTTGTTTACATACTGGTATTTTCCATGCTTTTTGCCGGCTGCAATACCATATCCCAGCCGGATATTGCAATTGCGCCGGCCTTGACCGGACCTGTCAGTGAAAATACCCTGAATGATTCTCAACCATATAATTTAGATGTACAAGCTGTCCCACCCGGTCAGTCAATTTCTTCTGCAGCCAATCCGAATTACGACAGCGCAAGCCTGTCAATGTCCAATAAAACAGACTTTAAGTCACTTTATAAAATATATTTAAAAAATTATGGTACCATTAATATCTTTCTTAAAGAGAATATAGTTTTCCTAACTGCCGGAACATCCGAATCAATTAGTATTAAAAGCATGAAGCAGCTTGAAATAAACTCCGCAGGCAGTTCAAAATTATTGGTTAATAAGGACAATCCCCTGCCTGAAGATTTTGCACCGCAAAACCTTGTCAATATTGATTCCGGTAAGGTTAAGCTGGAATACCCGGAACTTAAATTGCTGCCGGTTACTCTCAAAGCTCTGTATTCCATGACAGGAGCCGCAAAAAAAGAGAATGTCAAAGGGTTTATAATAAACAGTGCCTACAGGAGCCTTACAACTCAGAAGCAGATATTTGACTCCAACCTGAGCAGTTTTAAAAAGAATTCGAAAACCTATGAAGAAGCCTACGCAAAAACAAGGCAGCTGGTGGCACTTCCGGGCAAATCGGAACACCATACGGGATTGGCTGCGGATATATTCAGTGTAAACGGACGCCATAGAAACGATTTTGTGAGTACAAAGGAGCAAGTCTGGCTTAATATGAATCTCCAAAAATATGGCTTCATAATCAGGTATCCAAAGGATAAGACAAAGGAAACCGCCGCAGTCTTTGAGCCCTGGCATATAAGGTATGTCGGAATACCCTTGAGCACATATATGAAAGAACAAAACCTTTGCCTTGAAGAATTTTACGCCAGGATATTTGCAGATGATATTTTAGAAGACAGTAAAAGTATGTTTATGGGAATTAAAAGCACACAGAGGGTTTTTACCGATGAAGCACTTGTTTCCAAAATTTCTCTGGAAAAAGTCAATGAGAAAAATGCACTGCTGACCTTAAAGCTCGGGTAGCAGGTGCTTTCCGTAATAAATAACTGCTGCCTTACCGGGAGCAACTTAAAAAAACGTGCTTCAATAGTGCCGGGAACGTACCCGCCAATGAGAAGCCTGATCAGAAGAGCTTGCTTGAAATTTGCAGGTTCACTCCAGGTGCATCGTGCCGGGAAATTGGCAGGAGGTAAATTCTAGCAGCACGCTAGACCCGGATGATCGAGTCTCTGCGACGGCAAAACGGTTAAAAACAATTGCGATAAATTGTCGACGAAGGTAAAGTGGTTTTACCGGCAAAGCAACAAGACGTTGCTTTGAGCTTCAAATCGAGACAGGATGTCGAGTTTGAGCGGCGGTAAAACCGCTATAAATCAGGCGATACAATTTTCGCAATTGTTTTAATGCACCCTTATTTTATGAAGTTAGTACGGGAATTACCAGTTGATATAAAAATATTACTTTAGTAAAGTATAAATTAATTTAACTAGCACTACAGGTTAAATTAATTTATACCGTTGAAGTAATTCTTCTATAATTGTTCCCGATATCTTCTTGAGTGCCCTTTTCTCTATAAAATTAGCAATGAAGGGAAGCTTTATATCCGTAAGCTTTTTTCCATCCATCATCTTGGAGGTCGAGTCCAGGAGCACTCTTACATCGTAACAGGAGTTGAAAACCTCCGGAACCCCCCGGTCTACATCCAGAAGCGTGTAAACTGCTTCCATTGCAGTCCTGACAGAATATTCCGTTGTAAATACCGTGTCACGTACCGTATCGGCAAACTGTCCGATAAATGCAAAGTTCACGCTGCCCTCAGGAACTACCTTGGGTCTGTCCCCCTTTGTCCTTGGCATAAAGAATGCAGTGATATATGGCATCATGCATGGAATACAGTGTGCTCCCGTCCTTGCCATCTCAGGGATTTCATGTTCGGGGACACCCATATGGTAGAGCCATTCCTGTACAATTTCATTACCGGTACACTCCTTCATGGGCTTTTTTATAAAGTCTCCCGAAACATCGGTATATAGTCCGTAAACCCATACCACAAGCTGGCCCTTTGGCTGCTCCCTGAAGTGGGGCTGGCGGTTAAGAGTAAAACTCATAAGCCAGCTGGAGTCTTTCACAGTAATAATACCTCCTGTGACAACCTTACCTGAAAACGGATCCCGTTTGCACATTTTCTCAATGTATTTGGGGATTCTATCGTCAAGTGTTGTTACTGTTGCAGATTCCCAGTTGGTGGCATTGATGTCCAAACAAAATTTTTCCGGCCGCCCGAAAGCCGGGTCCTGTGCCGCAATATTCTTCCACAGCTGCCAGCAGCCGCCTTCACCCGGCCTGGTATTCACTTCCGGTGCATGCTCGTCATCTCCCAGGGTAGAATTTTCAGTACAGCTTCCATTGGTGACGAACACCAAATCATCCTCAATAAGATCAATGGTTTCATTTCTGCCTTCGTACACAAGGACAAGCTGCTTTGCAACCTTTTTGCCGCCCCTGATGTCAAAAATGATATTGGTAGCCTGCGTGTCATACTGGAAGTGCACTCCGTGTGCTTCCAGGTATTTTATCATAGGCAGGATAAGTGATTCGTACTGGTTGTATTTTGTGAATTTCAGTGCCGAGAAGTCCGGCAGTCCTCCTATATGGTGAATGAAACGCTGAAGATACAGCTTCATTTCAAGGGCACTGTGCCATTTTTCAAAAGCAAACATCGTTTGCCAGTATAGCCAGAAATTTGAGGAATAGAATTCATTATCAAAAACATCATCAATTGTTTTATCGTATAAGTCCTCATCCTTTGTCATAAATAACTTTATTATCTGCATCGATGCCTTTTCCGACAGCGTAAATTTACCGTCGGTATGTGCATCCTGTCCCCGGTTTACCGATGCACGCATAAGGGAATTGTTCGGGTCACGTTTATTGAGCCTGTAAAACTCGTCAAGTACCGATATGCCTTCGGATTCTATGGAAGGGATATCGCGGAACAGATCCCAGAGGCATTCAAAATGGTTTTCCATTTCTCTTCCGCCCCGGATTATAAAGCCCTTCTGGGCATCCCGTATACCGTCACAGGCACCGCCGGGGAGCTTCATTTCCTCAAAGATATGAATATGTTCACCTTTCATCTGCCCATCCCTGACCAGGAAACATGCTGCTGCCAGTGAGGCCAGGCCGCTTCCCACAAGATAAGCCGATTTTTTATCAACGTCCTTTGGTTTTTCAGGACGTGCAAATGCTTCGTAGTTACCGTTTGAATAATACATAATACTACCTCCAATCAATTGAAATCATACTTATACTATAATTAATGCCGGTGATAAATTGAATAGACAAAAAAACCGCCGTGCCTAAAGCTTTGACACAGCGGTGATATTGTTTAAAATTTATACATAACGGCATATTTGTCTAGTGGTCTGTAACACCTAAAAGTCACATATTGCCGACGGCTAAATTCCCGCAGGATTTCGTTGTACTCTGTATTTCTCCAATGCCCGCTTTATGTCTCCCTGGATAAGTGTGCTTATATGCTCTACAATTTTTTTGGGATCATCCTTCATACCTCTTCTGATCCAGTCAAGCATCAAGCCCACAAAAGCAAACTTGTAAAAATCGGCAATGAATTTTTTATCATTTTCATTTACAGCCATACCGGACGCCTGCTCCTCAACAACTCCTATAAGCAGGTTGTACGTGACATCATAAAGATAACGTTCCAATTGATCGCGGCTCATGGAATGATATGTGTTTATAACTAAATCCTTGTTTTCAAGTGCATACTCAAACACCTGCAAAAACCCCTGCTGCCAGGTATCATATGTCTTTTTTCCGTTCAGGGCGGCGGCAGCCCCCGTCAGAAACATCCACTCCACCAGATCGTAAATATCCTGAAAATGATAGTAAAAGGTTTGCCTGTTTACTTCACAATCCTCTACAATATCAATTACCGTGATCTTATCAAGAGGTTTTTGTGAAAGCAGCTTTTTCAAGGAGGCTGCCAGAGCCTTTTTTGTTATTTGTGACATAATGCTCCTCAACTTTTTAATATAAATCCATTATATCATTTTGACTCCTTAGTCACACTCCTTATAAATTCCTATACCCTAAAACAAAAACACAGCCTGTGCCCCGGACAAAGCAGTCCTTAAGTACATAGCTGTGCTTTTTGAATTCCATGCACCAGCGGTCTATAACAACTAAAGCGAATATAGTCCGGTTAAACAAATTTTCATTGAAACTCGGCTCTGATAACCCTGCCCATTTCCCTGGTTCCTACCACATTAGTTCCGGCTGAAGCAATATCTCCAGTTCTATAGCCTTTATCCAGAACCCTGACCACAGCATTTTCAATAGCGTCGGCTTCAGCCGGCAGGTTCAGAGAATATCTGAACATCATAGCCAGGGAAAGAATGGTGGCAATAGGATTTGCCTTATCCTGTCCCGCAATATCCGGTGCAGAACCATGTATTGGTTCATATAGACCAAGCCTGGCTGCGCCAAGGCTTGCGGATGGCAGCATGCCTATGGAACCGGTAATCATTGAAGCTTCGTCGGATAAAATATCACCGAATATATTACTGGTGAGTACTACATCAAACTGAGCAGGATTTCTGACCAGCTGCATTGCGGCATTATCAACATACATATGGCTTAAAGCCACTTCCGGATAGTCTTTTGCGACCTCTTCCACTACCTGTCTCCATAGTCTTGAGCTTTCAAGCACATTGGCCTTGTCCACGGACATCAGCTTCCTGCCCCGTTTCATGGCTGTCTCGAAACCAACCTTTGCTATCCTTACTATTTCAGCTCTGCTGTACATTTCAGTGTCATAAGCAGACTCTCCGCCTTCGGTATCAAGCCTGCCTCTTTTACCGAAGTAGATTCCGCCGGTAAGCTCCCGGATAACCATTATATCAATACCATTGCTTATTATTTCCGATTTGAGCGGGGATGCCTCTTTAAGAGCACCGTATATAATTGCAGGTCTGAGATTTGCGTAGAGTCCTAATGCTGCTCTGATTCCCAGGAGCCCAGCTTCAGGCCTTAAATGTCCGGGAAGCGTGTCCCACTTTGGCCCGCCTACCGCCCCCAGTAAAACCGCATCACTGTTTTTGCAGGCGTCTATGGTGGACTGGGGCAGCGGTACTCCATGCTTATCTATTGCTGCTCCACCCATATCGGCTTCAGTCAGCTGAAAGCTGTGTCCAAAGTTTCCGCCTATCAGCTTAAGTACTTCCAAAGCCTCCCCTATAATATCAGGACCTATTCCGTCTCCCGGAAGTACAGTAATTTTATAGTTCATGATTATACCCATGCCCAGCCTTCCGCATAAAACATGATAACAGAAGTGGTATTGGCACGGTACCTCCTTTACTTGTTTTTATAATTTCTTTCAACCTTTATCTCTTTTTACTAAAACTGCCGCCGAAACTATTTTACCAGGGATTTCTTAATATACTCAACCAGGCCGTTTGCAGCAATCAATTCCTGCATGAATTCCGGGAAGGGCTGTCCCTGATAAATTTTGCCTGTTGTTAGATTTTTGATTATACCTTTATCAAAATCTATCTCAACCTCATCACCGTCTTTGATATCCTGAGCCGCCTCAGGACACTCCAGGATGGGAAGTCCGATATTTATGGCGTTTCTGTAAAATATTCTGGCAAAGGTCTCGGCTATGACACAGGATATTCCCGATGCCTTTATAGCAATAGGAGCATGCTCCCTTGAGGAACCGCAGCCGAAATTTTTACCGGCAACCATTACGTCTCCTTTTTGCACTCTTGCGGTGAACTTTTCGTCAAGATCCTCCATGCAATGGCTTGCAAGTTCGGCAGGATCTGTTGTATTCAAATATCTTGCAGGTATGATTACATCCGTATCAACATTGTTTCCGTACTTAATGACTTTACCTTTAGCGTTCATAAATTTCACTCCATTTCCGGCGTACTGCCCCAGCATATAATATTCTAAATAGAATTTTCTGTATATTTCAAATGCCGTTAAAGCTCATCAGGTCCGGCAATTTTACCGGCTACTGCAGATGCGGCTGCAATTGCAGGTCCGGCGAGATATACTTCGCTTTCCGGATGGCCCATACGGCCGACAAAGTTTCTGTTCGTAGTGGCTACCGCCCTTTCACCCTTTGCAAGGATTCCCATATGACCTCCCAGACATGGTCCGCAAGTTGGTGTACTTACAGCTGCACCGGCTTCGATAAATATATCAAACAAGCCTTCATTCATGGCCTGTTTCCAAATCTTCTGAGTTGCAGGAATAATAATGCAGCGTACATCTTCATGCACTTTTTTGCCCTTTAAGACTGCTGCTGCAACCCTCATATCTTCTATACGGCCGTTTGTGCAGGAACCGATCACAACCTGGTCTATCCTTACCTCACCTACATTATCAATGGTACGTGCGTTTTCAGGCAGATGCGGGAAGGCAACCGTAGGTTTGATTGATGCCAGGTCAATTTCATATACCTCCGAGTAAACTGCATCTTCATCTGCCTTATATACTTCATATGATCTTAAGGAATGTTCCCTGACATATTCAACTGTCTTTTCATCCACCTCGAATATTCCATTCTTGCCGCCGGCTTCTATAGCCATATTTGCCATTGCAAACCGGTCATCCATGGATAATGCACCGACTCCGTCACCTGTGAATTCCATGGATTTATACAGGGCTCCGTCCACACCAATCATACCGATAATATGCAAAATTACATCTTTGCCTCCGACCCACTTCTGAGGTTTTCCCCTGAGTACAAATTTTATCGCCTCAGGTACCTTGAACCAGGCTTCACCAGTGGCCATGCCCGCCGCCATATCGGTGCTTCCGATACCCGTGGAGAAGGCTCCCAGTGCACCGTAGGTGCAGGTATGCGAATCAGCTCCTATCACCACGTCACCCGGCACTACCAGACCCTTTTCGGGAAGAAGAGCATGTTCAACTCCCATTTGGCCCACTTCAAAGAAATTTACTATGCCCATTCTCTTTGAAAACTCTCTGCAAACCTTAACCTGTTCGGCTGATTTGATATCCTTGTTTGGAGTAAAATGGTCAGGCACTATAGCGATTTTGTTACCGTCAAATACTTTATCCAGGCCAACCTTTTCAAATTCCTTTATAGCAACAGGTGATGTTATATCATTTCCCAACACCATATCCAGTCCGGCTTTTATCAGCTGTCCTGCCGTTACCGAATCCAGGCCGGCGTGAGCTGCAAGGATCTTTTGTGTCATTGTCATACCCATATTAACCTCCTAAGCCATTTTATGGCTTTGAGCCGCATAGCGGCCGCAAAATGTAATGAAAACCTATATCCTTTATCGCAATGTGGCGAATAAAGGAGGTTTAATTTATATACAAAAATAAAAACACTTTTTAGTCTTAGCTTAAGTTCATTATACAATAAGCCTAAAAAGTGTTCTTCATGATATTTACCGTTATTTTTACTAATTATGAATGTTTTTTGACGAATTACGATACTGCATGGGTGTCATATTTATCTGCTTTTTAAACATATCATTAAACCTCTGCTGATTGGAAAAACCAACGCTGTGAGCTATTTCACCAACCTTCATGTCGGTCTCCTCCAACAGCTCGCAGGCACGTTTTATTCTGATATTCAAAAGATACTGCATGGGACTCAAACCGGTATCCTCTTTAAATGCTCTTGTGAAATAGCTTGGACTGAGGAAAACATATTTTGCTATATCGGTTATGGAAATCTCTCTTTCAAAATTATTGTGCACAAACTGAATTGCCGAATGCATAAGTTCCTTTATTTTCGGGCTTTTATTCTTTATGCTGTTTTCCCATTCGGCCTTCAGAGCTCTGGATATAAGAACAAACAGTTCCATCAGCATGAGGTAGTCCAGCAATTCACTTCCCAGCTGGTCACTTGCTTTTTCCTTAAGTATTCTGTTCAGAAGAATTATTATGTCATTTTTCTGACTCACCTTAAGTTTTATGAAAGCACCGGAATCCCTTCCGCTGACAAAGTTTATAAAATCTTCAAGTGAAGCCTCCGACATAGCCAGGTTTGACTGGTTCATAAACTTAAAATACAGGACTATAAAGTCACACCCTCCGTCGGAGGTAACCTCCAGCTTGTGATGCTGATGCGGCTTTATGATAACTATATCGTTTGATCCTACAGTTACCGTCTGGTTCCCTATTTCAAACTGACCCCCACCTGATTTAATGTATACCATTTCAAAGGTTTCATGGATACTAAGCCCTTTCGACCATTCAGCATTCCGATACCGCTCTATGGCCTTTATACTGGTTACAGGAATAAAACTTGCCGCACCCAGAACACCTTCCCATGCTTTTGGAATTGACGTAGATTGCATATTACCCCGCCCCCTTTGAACTTTTATTACATATTATACCATTTTCCAACTTCTTTTCTACTTCTTTTCCTTCTTCTGAGCCTTCTGCGGCTTACGTTCCCATGGTTTGAGGTTCTTGGGGGGCTTTCCCACGAACTTTACCCTTGTCTGCTTTTTATCTTTGCCGAAACCGCCTTCCTTTTTGTCATCCCTCTCAAATTTCTTATCGGGCTTATTGCTGCCAAATTTCTTATGGTCAGCAGGCTTGCTGTCCTTGCCAAACCTTTTTTCCCCTCTGTCATCGCGGTTGTATCCGGCTGCCGGTTTATTGCTGTCTTTCTTGAACCCTGCAGCCGATCTGTCATCCCGCTTGTATCCGGCTGCCGGCTTATTGCTGTCTTTCTTGAACCTCGCAGCCGATCTGTCATCCCGGTTGAACTTCGCTTCCGGCTTATCTCCGTCACGTTTTAACCTTGAACCCTGTCTTTCATCATGGTTATATTTATTATCGGACTTACCGCCGATCTTAAACTTTGTACCACCGAATGGTGTTTTTTTACCACTTTTATCTGACCGGCTTCCATCCCTGCCGCCCTTTTTAGGATCGTCTCCAGCCTTATCCTTGCCAGGTTGCCTGTACTTTCTATCAGGCCTGTCCTTATCAAACTTCTTTACAGGCCTGTCACCCTGTCCATGCTTGAAGGCAGACTTAGGCTTTTCACCGGCTTCACCGCTCTCGGTTTCACTCTTTCGGTTATAACCTTTACTTGATCTCTGATCATATTCACTGATTGTATCAAATTTCTTCTTTTCCTTCCTGTATTCCACTATTGCCCCATTGTACATTGACCTGGGGATTATAGAAATCCTTAATTCCTTTTCATATTGTTTTATAAAAGGTATCTCTTCTTCAGCAACAATGGAAATTGCCACACCTTCATTGCCGTTCCTGCCTGTTCTGCCTGCCCGGTGCAAATACTCCATTGATCTTTCGGGAATATTTACATTAAAAATGTGCGTAACACCTTCTATATCAAGTCCTCTGGCAGCAATGTCCGAAGCTATCAGCAATTGCAGTCTGCCCGATTTGAAATCATCCATTGTCTTTTTTCTGTCGCTCTTTACATTTGAACCATGAAGGCCGTCAGCCCGCAATTTATGATATTTCAGTTTCTCAGCAGCCTCAGCTATATCTTCGGCATTAGCAAAGAAGGCAATAGCCTTTGGCGGATTTATAATTCTGACCAGCTTTCGGAGTACCTCAATTTTATCTCTCTGCTCTGCCACAAAATATATGTGGTCAATTGTCTCTGGAACTTCAATAGCATTTTTGCTCTTTATAACCTGTGGATCCTTCATCAGCAGCTTTGCTCTTTCAACAGTGCGCGCCGACATGGAGGCAGAGCACATCACGATCTGTCTTTCCTTAAGTGTGGTCTTGACAACAGCCTTTATGCCCTCTATATTGCTGTCATCCAGAAGCCTGTCCGCCTCATCGATGATTATGGTTTTTATTGTGTGCGCCGAAATCTTCTTTTTCTGAATAAGTTCAAGTACTCTTCCTGCAGTACCCACAATAATATGCGGTTTGGTTCTGAGCTTGTCAACCTGCCTTGTTATATTTACATCACCTATTACCGGCGTTGAAGATACCTTCAGATCCGAATTAAGTGACAACATTTCTATTACCCTTATAACCTGTATGGCAAGTTCGTGAGTCGGTACAAGAATGAGCGCCTGCATTTCCTTTTTTTCAGTATCTATCTTTTCAAAAAGCGGCAGAAGATAAGCAAGAGTTTTACCTGTCCCGGTCTCAGACTGAAAAATCAGGTCATTGCTTTTTTGCGCCTCGGGTATTACCTTTTGCTGTATTTCTGTGGGTACTGTAATATCCGCCAGTTTCAGTGCCTCAACAAGTGACCTGTTTAAGTGCATGCCTTCAAATGTTTGTTCCATTTGTTCTCCTTTATAAAGTTCAATGTATTATTAATTTTTACTTTTACTTTTTTCAATCTTTTCTGCCAGCTCATATAAATACGTCCAGCGCTCTACAAGATACTCAAGTTCCTCCTCCAGCTTCTGCTGTTTTTCCAGAAGCTCCTGGAGCAGTGTATAATTACTTGAAGCCTGATCTATCTCTATTTTGTTTTTCTCAATTTCACTTTCCTTATCAGCTATTTTATCATCAATTTCCTCAAATTCCTTTTGTTCCTTAAATGTGAATTTCAGAGGCCGTTCCTTCTGACCGTCTTTGCTGCTCCCCGTTGACTGATTATTTTTTTCTCCGTCCTGACCTGATTGTTTTTTATTTTCCGCATTTCCCGAATTCCGATCAGCCTGTTCCTTAAGTGCTGATTCCTGGTTATATGCTTCTCTATATGCCGTATAGTTTCCTGCATACTTATTGATATATCCATTTCCTTCAAAGGAAAAAATACGCTCGGCAATCCGGTCAAGAAAATATCTGTCATGGGATACGGAAATCACCGCCCCCGGGAACTCGTCCAGGTAGCTTTCCAGTATGGTCAGCGTCTGGATATCCAGATCATTTGTAGGCTCGTCCAACAACAGTATATTTGGCGCACCCATTAAGATGCTGAGCAGATACAGTCTCCTCTTTTCTCCGCCCGACAGTTTTGCTATGGGTGTCCACTGAACACTTGGCGGAAACAGGAAGCGTTCCAGCATCTGCGAAGCACTGAGGCTGCCCTTTTTAGTTTCTATATGCTCTGCTGTCTGCCTTATATATTCTATAACACGCAGGTTCGGATCCATACCTGTATTTTCCTGTGTAAAGAAACCGATCTTGACAGTTTCGCCAATTTCCACGTTTCCCTTGTCAGGCTTGATTTCTCCGGAAATAATCCGGAGGAGTGTTGATTTTCCAATACCATTGGGGCCAACAATCCCTATCCTGTCATCCCTGAGCAGGATATAACTGAAATCCCTTATGAGTACTTTATCCTCATATGATTTATCTATACTTTCCAGCTCGATTATTTTTCTTCCCAACCTTGAAGAACCAACCTGTATCTCAACATTGTCCTCCTGCCTTGGTGCATCTGTTTCCTGGAGTTTTTCAAATCTCTCTATTCTGGCCTTTTGCTTTGTAGATCTGGCCTGTGCACCTCTTCTGATCCATTCCAGCTCACTCCGCAGCAGACTCTGGCGTTTTCTCTCCGAAGCCTGTTCCAGTTCCTCACGTTCAGCTTTCATTTCAAGAAACCTGCTGTAATTTGCCTGATAACTATAGAGTTTCCCATTATCAAGCTCTATGATTCTATTTGCCACCCTTTCAAGAAAATATCTGTCATGGGTCACCATCAACAGCGCACCTTTTCTTGCATTTAAATATTTTTCAAGCCAATCTACAGAATCATTGTCTATATGATTTGTAGGCTCGTCCATTATCAACAGTTCTGTCGGATTTATCAGGGCCCCCGCCATGGCAATCCGTTTTCTCTGTCCGCCTGAAAGTGCTGCCACATCAGCATCATAATTGCTTATTCCAAGTCTGGTGAGAATTGTTTTGGCCTCACTTTCCAGGGTCCAGGCACTCATGGTATCCATTTTCTGCATCAGCTCCAGCAGCCTCTTTTCCAGCTGCTTGTCTTCAGGGGCTTCCTGGCATTTCCTTATTATATACTCATATTCCCTCAGCAGTTCCATTACAGGAGAGTGTCCCGTAAATACCTGCTGAAGGACAGTTGTACCTGCCTCAAAGCTCGGAGTTTGCTCAAGATAACCAATCCGTACATTATTTGCTTTGATTATCCTGCCCGTATCAGGCTGTTCCAGGCCGGCTACCACCTTCAGCAGCGTGCTTTTACCGGTTCCGTTTACGCCTATGAGACCTATTTTGTCTCCTTCTCCTATTCCCAGCCATATATCATTAAAAAGGATTTTTTCACTGTAGCTTTTGGATATGCCTTCTGCGGATAATATGTTCAATTACAGATCTCCTTCATTCTTTTAAGAAATATTTTCTAAGGGATGATTAAATAATAAACCCGATTCTTGCCTAAAATATTATTATACCATTTATGCATTAAAATTTGCTACGCTCAGTTTTTCCGTTTATGTCGTTCAGCATATCCGCATCTTCTGCATAAATCCTCAACCGCTGTGCGGGCAGTAAAGCCGTCATATATGCCGCACGCTCTCGGGGAGTCAAGTATATCCTTGAGAGACTGCTCAAATATATTGCCTAAGGGTATATTGCCCTCACTGTCCAGACAGCAGGGAACCACAGTGCCGTCAACCAAAATGCCGAACTGGTCCCTTAGGCCATAGCAAAACACAGCCTCCGTTGGATCAGCGCGGTCCAAATCAGGCCACTCAAATCTTTGCGCCAAATGCAGGAAGACTCTGTCGGCCAGTTTTGTGTTTTGGCGCAGCACAAGCCCCTTATACAAGTCAGGTTCCAAGTCGGCTTTACTGTTTTCCTCTCCGAAAGTAAACGCCAGGTTTAGTGCCTCAATTATAGTTCCATTCAAGCTGTTTCCGGCCGTTATACCCTCTCCTCCCGTATTCCAGAGCCGGAACTCACAAATTATTCCCCGGGCACTCGCTTCCTTGGCAAAGCTAACAGCTTCCCCCAGGTATTCCTCCAGAGCAATCCCTTCACGATTTGCCTCGAAGCTGTGCAGAGATATGCTGACTTTTCTTAACCCCGGAGTATTTAAAAGAATTGGTTTATTCTTTTTCAAAAGAGTTCCGTTTGTTGTCAAATTTACTTTTATATCATTTATAGCACAAATTGAAATAAAGCTTTCAAGTTCAGGATTCAGCAGCGGTTCTCCCATCAAATGAAAATAGACATAATCTGTGAAGGGTTTTATTTCTTTAATAACATGCAGGAATTCTTCTTTTGTCATATATTTGGACTGCCTTTTTATATCAGGGCAAAAAGAGCATTTTAAGTTACAGATATTGGTTATTTCAACATAAACCTTTTTATATTTTTTCATTACGCACTCCATATGTTATTTTAAGGACTCTACCCTCTATTGACAATGTACAAACACGCCTCACTCAAGCTATTTATTACAGAAAGTGCCTGCCGCTTTCAAACTGGCACAACAGGTTAATTTATCTTTTTCAAATATTTAATCTTTAAAATGGCTATATATTATTAATCCCGATAAGTTAGAGCCTTATCGGGATATTTTCTTTATATTATTTAGCAGCCTTTATAACTTTTATTTCTATATCGTGCCTGTCAACCTTTGTTGTTAGAATATCTACCTTGTTCTCAATTACAGCAAGCCTCTGATTTACTTCGCCCCGTGTCTCCAATAGCAGATCGATTTTTTTATTGGTATCATTTTCAAGTTTCAAGCCCAGCTTTGAAACAGAAGTGTTTAGACTGGATATATCACCTTTCATTTCAACAACATCTGCTTTCAATGTTGTCACATCGGAATTTAGCTCCCGGATATCACCTTTTATTGCAACAACATCTGCTTTCAATGTTGTTACATCGGATTTTAGCTCCCGGATATCACCTTTTATTGCAACAACATCTGCTTTCAATGTTGTTACATCGGGTTTTAGCTCCCGGATATCACCTTTCATTTCAACAACATCTGCTTTCAATGTTGTTACATCGGATTTTAACTCTTTTATATCAGCTTTAACCTCTTTAAACTGAGATGTAAAATCAGCATACATTCTGGTCAATAATTCAAATGTGTCATCAGCCATTTTTCATCGCACTCCTTTCAAATATTATATCATGATTTCGCAAGAAAGCATGATACTAAAATTTTATTTATTTTCCTGGTTGACATACGATTTATTATTTTATATAATTTAATTGTATCCAATTTAATTATATAAAATATATGGTTTGGGAGGATGTATTAATGAATATTTACGATTTTAAAATTCTGGATGCACAGCATAATCAAATACAAATGGATATGTATAAGGGAAAAGTCCTTCTGATAGTCAACACTGCTACAGGATGTGGTTTTACTCCTCAGTACGAGGGTCTGCAAATGTTATACGACAAATATAAGGATAAAGGCTTTGAAATTCTGGATTTTCCGTGCAATCAGTTTCTTAACCAGGCACCGGGTTCAGATTCCGAGATACTCAGCTTCTGCCAGACAAAATTCGGAGTCACTTTCAAAACTTTCTCCAAAATAGATGTAAACGGAAAAAATGCCGAACCCCTGTATAAATATTTAAAGTCCGTAACCCCTGATGAATCGCAAAACAGCCAAAAGTCCGCTGTCAGGAAGAGTCTTGCTGCCATAGGGCAAAATCTGTTGGGAACCAATATTAAATGGAATTTTACAAAGTTTCTGGTAGACCGGAACGGCAAGGTTGTTGCAAGGTATTCACCCATGCATAAGCCTGAAGATATTGAATCACAAATTATCACCTTACTTGATGGAGGATATCAAAATGCCATATGAGTTTTATCCTGAGGGAGTATGTCCCATTCAAATAACTTTTGATCTTGAAGGAGACATTGTAAAGAATGTAGTTTTCATAGGCGGCTGTAACGGAAATCTAAAAGCCATAAGCAGGGTTGTCGAAGGGATGTCGGTAGATAAAATTGAAGAATTTTTCAGAGGAATACAGTGCGGAGGCAAATCAAGTTCCTGCACGGACCAACTTGCCAAAGCTGTCCGGGCGGCGTATGAAGAGGATTAATTGTGAGAGTTTCATTGTCCTATGGAGGTTATATGAATTACGACTTATTAAAATTGGAAAATCAGCTGTGCTTTCCGTTGTATGCCTGTTCAAAGGAAATTATCCGCAAATACAAACCGTTTCTGGATCCTTTGGGCTTGACATATACTCAATATATAACTCTGATGGCATTATGGGAAGAAGATAATCTAACAGTAAAAGCCCTGGGAGAAAAGCTTTATCTGGATTCCGGAACCCTCACTCCTCTGCTGAAAAAAATGGAAGGTCAAAAATTAATTAAGCGCATAAGAAGTGCGGATGATGAAAGAAATGTTTATATCAAGCTGACAGAGGAAGGAATTCTTTTGAAAGATAAAGCGGCAGCCGTACCCGAACAAATAGGCAAATGTTTTTCTTTATCAAATGAAGAAGTGTTTTCTTTACACCAAACGCTACACAAAATTTTAAAACAAATCTAACGGCTTCTTTCAAGTTTTGCTCCTGCAAAGCTTGAAAGGCTGATTTTTCTTTTTGAAATTAATCCTTTAATTTCCATATCATTTATTACTGCAAATAAATATGTTCCCTTTCGAACCATATTTGTTTTGGGATTTCCATTGATATAAATGCCCGTCTTGCCACTATCAGGCCAGAAACGGGACAGTGCACCGTTTATCACACTTTCCAGGCCGGAAGGTTCTTCAAGTTCTCCAAATTCCAAGAGGCTGCCATTTACCATAACAGTATATTTCAGACTGTCATTTTCCAAAGATGTGGAGCACAATAACAGATTATTATCTATATTGATAGTGGAATAGCCAACATTCCTATAAAACATTTCATTGAAGGTATTACTTGCCTTTTCCATATTAATTTCCACACCTTCAAGCAGTCTCTTTCCTGATACATCCGAAAAACCCTTTGAAATTCCATCAATATTTTCGTTTATTTTAATCTGCTGCGAAGCGGCTGTAACAGCATAATCCATTGCTTTTGAAACCTCATTGCGTTTATAGGTATAAAGAGAGTAATCGGCCATGTTTATAAAAATAATCAGCAAAAGTAATATTACTGATAATCCAATAAATAATGTGCCCATTCCCCCGCCCTCCTCATTTTGGGTTAGTTTAAATCTAAATCTATATATCTTCTCATTCATAGTCTTGCTTTTTTTCAACTCTGCAGATTGCTTTTGCCCTGAAAAACAATTTCCTGTTTTCAACTGCAGAATTTGCTTCTATCTTTGAAGTTAAACTTTCATTTTCTGATTGAACCATAATTCTGAAAACCTCTCCTCTGTCAAGAATCTCACCTGTCGTGTAGGGAAGCAATCCCGATATGGATCCGTTGGAATTTATCGAACCGGCTTCAAGTATGACATTTTGTTCTCCGAATTCACCTAATTTATTCAAATCCTTAATCAATTCCTCCTTGTCTCCATCAGTTAAAACACCTGTTATCATTACCTTGTGTGCCGCAATATCAATAGTATTTTTTATATACCTTTGCTTTGTGTCAAATTCATAAAAGGCCAATGATTTGAAAAAAAGCAGTGCAATGACAGGCATGATTATTAAAAAGGCATATATTTTGCTCAAGATATCATACCTCCGTTTCCATGCAGAAAGTTTTACTTAATATTTTCATTTAAATCCTGCACTGTTTTATATACCTCCCCGCCGGTATCCGATACGAGTTCGGTAACCGGAAGTACAGTACCTATAACCAGTGCAACGCAAAGTGCAAACATAATAATTGCAATTAATATATTTTTCATGGTTACCTCGTGATGGTTGTGGACAGTGAACTGACTTTCGTATCCACTGAATCCAGCTGGGTCTCAACCTTCTGTCCGTTTTCTCTGCCATGTTCGGCAAGTGGTAATATTACAGCTATCAGCAATGCCATGGCTATGGCAAACATAGCTATGGATAATATAATCTTTTTCATATTTTTCATCTCCCTTTAATTTTTAACTTATTTTTAATCTTCTGTAATGAGATTGTTTGAATTTGTTTTATCCCTTCATTTCTTATCAGGACTACCTGATCACTTCATCTATTCTGGTTATAACTGCTTCTCCCTGCAAAACTGCTTTTTGACCTGCAGTGGTTCCATGTTCAAACAACGGTATTATCACTCCTATAATTAGTGCCAATGCTATAGCTAATAATGCAATAGATATGATTATCTGTTTAATATCCAATCACCTCCTGAGAGCTAATCTGCTGATAGTCTGCAACATCTGAAACGTTTTTTGTCCGGCTATGAATTTATATGAATTTAAATGTTACAGAATATTGTGCTATATATAATCGAAAGCCTTATAAACTATATCAAGCATAGGATCCAGCATTAGTCTGGCCAATTCATAAACCAGCGGCACTATACTGAGGAATGCTGCCAGATCAATAAAATCCACAGTCTCATCTGCTGTCATGATAATAGCCTCATCTCTCTCAATAATTTCTCTTTCAAGGATCTGAAGAGCAATTTCCTTGTCTGTACGACTGTATATTTCTATAATATTGGCCATTTTTGTCAGGGTTTTTATGTTTCTGATTTTCAAAGATTTAAAGGCCTTGACTTTATCGTATTTAAACAGATGGGAGAATTCCCTGAAGTATTTTGAATATATTTTTGAAGACCTCTCCAGCTGATTGATAATATCCAGAGTTTTAATACCGTCCACTCTTGCAAGAAGTTCAAAAACGTATTCAAGTTTAATTATTTCTCTTTTGTATACCGAACCCCGTATAAGCCATCTGATAATAAAAAATATATCCGGTACAAATGAAGAAAGGATTATCACTATGAGGTGTTTGAAGTGAAATGTTCCCAGTAATTTTACTTTTTGCCGGACATCCAGAAACCATTTCGTTTTTTCATCCAGAAGACGTTCGTCCGATGTATTTAGTTGTTCTGCAATTATCGCTTCAACCATGTTGTATTTTTGCTCATAAGTACTGCCGGACAGCTTCTCGGAATCAATCCTGTCTAAAATTTGCCTATATAGCTCATATTTAGTATGGTCCACCGGGTCTGAACTGCCTAACATAATTTGATCAAAGTCCGAGGTCTCAATTATGATTTGGGCATGATAAACTGTATTGCTGTACAAAATCGCCAGAAAGAAACCTGTAAAGGATATTAAACAAAGGATTTTCAGAAAATAAAACTGTGAAAGACTTATTCCAGCTTCACTAAGCTCAAGAATTTTTGTCAAATACCTGTTCATCAGCATTTTTTTGTCTTTTGAAATAAAGTTTAGCGGAACAGATATTATTTTATAATTGGTGATCCGTTCCAATAAAGCTAATAAGGGTACCCCGCCCTCCTTCGCCCTCTCAATACACACGCGGAGTTTTACCGCTTTATATAAAACCCCGGATGCAATCAGTAGAGTTCCCAGTAAAATGACAAAAATCATCAGACCTTTAGTCATCTTTTTTCCTCCCTATATTCTTCTCAGTATTCTTACCATCAGCAGGGCAACCAGTGAAAATATGGTCACTTTAGCGAACGAAGCTGTAGCATCATAATAAAGCCCCGTATTTGAACCTAATATGGTTCTATTTAGAAGCAATATAACCGGAAGACTCAATATACTTGCCCCCACTGTAAAAACCTCATACCATATGAGCCTTTTATTCTTCTTTTTCTCGATGTTGTTGTACCTGGTAATGGTACGGTTCAGCTTGTAAAGCTGGGCTATAAGTTCACCTCCGTTCTCCCGGTAATTTACCAGCAGCAAAACAAAAATATTAAACCAGGTATCATTAATCCTATCCCTAATTTTGCAAAGACTATTATTTAAATCACTGCAATCAGAGGCCCTTAACATGATTCTGCCAAATGTCCGGTCCATATTCCTGCTGCACTCCAGAAGTGACGGTTTGATCCTGTAATGCAGCATAAATGAACCCCTGAAACAATCGATCAAATTAGGTATTTTCATTCTAAGACTATACTTCATATAATCAACTATTAAAGTAAATACATAGTACGGAACCATCATACACAGAAAAAAGGTCACAAGTTTGGTATACCAAAGATTTAAAACTCCGTTCAAGGTGAGGTACATAATACCTCCAACAACAGGTAAGCCCAGGGTAAAAATCGCTATCATTCTTCTCTCGGCCAGATCCTCCAATAAAAAGTATGATATGGAATTTGAAAGTTTACAGGATAATATTTTCAGTGGAGGCCTGTTTGTGAATAGTTCAATTAAACAAAGATATTTGACTTCCTTTATGTTTTTGATCTTTTTAAAATTGAATGGAACAATGTTGTATACCGATATGTATATTCCGGCTAAAATGAGCAGAAGCCCTGCCGGAAAAAACGGAAGGAAAAAGCGTAAATCATGCAGCACATCTATTACTGAATCCGTCATATTTACTCCCCTCCGGAAATTCTTTCCGAATCAGGTCTAAACAAGCCGTTAAGTTCCTCTACGTCCGAATTCGACATTTCATACTCCATACATGACAATATCTGTTCCCTGGACAAGCCTTTCTGATTGACCCAATACTGTCCTTTTTCCCTGTCAAATACAAACAGGTCATTTATCTGAAAGGACATGCTTTCTTCATTTGCAATGACCTCAGAGACCTTATATACATATCTTTGTCCGGTTTCCCTGTCAAGTTTGATATGTACTACAAGATCAACGGCATCGGCCACATCAAACTGGGCTTCCCTGTAATCAGTGTAATAACCGGTCTGCATTAAAAGCTGCCTGAGATCGTGTATCATTCGCCTTGTGCTTGAAGAGTGAAAGGTGAACAGACTTCCCCTGGCCTGTCTCAACATGGCCTTTATCATTTCAAAGGCCTCATAGGAATTCCTTACCTCACCATAAATAACTATATCTCTGTTTAGCCTGAAGAAGATTTCAGTAATGTCGGAAGGTTTAAAATCCTTTGTATACTGCAGTTCCACTATGTTTTTCTCCGGATAGTTGGTTGAAATGTTCAGCTCATGTATATTCTCTGCCAGTCCGATGCTTATATCGGGATCCAGCTGCTTGATAATCAGCTCATCTGCGGCAGTAGTCTTTCCTGAGCCCTGTTCTCCGATGATCGCAACATTCCGTCTGCCTTTTCCCGCCAGCAGTTCTATAATTCTTGCAATCCTGTCCTCTACAAATTTGCTCCGGTACTGCATTAATTGGGCTTTTGAGGCAAAAAGTCTCACATTTACAACATAATATTTGGACAGTGGCGGTCTTAGGGCAGTAACTCTGGAGCCATTTTTCAAAATAGCACTTACAAGTGGGTATCCGGCATTTATCTCTTCCTTTGCGGTGGAAGTAAGTCTGTTTTCTATAACTTTACGGTAGCTCTCTTCATTTTTAAAAACAAAGTTTGAATTGGGAATATGCCTCTTTATTCCATTATACTGAATCCAGATATAATCCCTTCTGGTACAGGCAATTTCATTCAACATCGGATCAAATACAAGCTCGTCCAGTATTCCATAACCATAAATTTCTTGATAAATAATCTGCGTAAGCTTTTGAAGTTTCGTATCAAATTCGTCGAGCTCACTTATGGAGTATTTGCTCAGATAACAGCTTATTTCATTGTCTATTGGCTTGACTGACGCTTTTGCCCCGGTATATATATTTTGATAATAGTTTATATGATACTCTTGTAATAGTTGATCAATATTGTCGGAGTTTATCAGATCGGATTTCTCGATTAGAATAAAGTAAATGCTGTTTTGGATAAATTCCCGAGCCTGTACACTTCCATCTATAGCCAGAAGCTTTTGAGTCTGCCTGATCTCTTCAAGATAACCGGCACCTCCCTCGTGTATGTCTTTAATCCCTGCAAGACCATTGATCCGCAGCTCCTCCTCAATATAATTCATAAGTTCTGTCAAGCATAATCTCTGTAGTATTCTCATTTCAAACTCCATTTCTGCTTTGTACAAAGGGATTTTAATCCGGCTGTGCCAAACCGTCTGAAAAACCGTTCAAATACTTTACTGTCATCAATCATCCTGTCACCGGATTCAATGCTATGGACTTTGCCTTCACCGGTCACACTGTTTTGTGCTGAAAGCCCCAGTTCCTGAAGCATATAACCTGATATTTTTTCAACGGATTTATTGCAGACGGTTTCCCTCTGCAGGTACAGGTGAAGGCTATCACGGTTTTTCATTTCCTGAAGTGTTTCACAGTACTCATGTGTAAAAATTTTGTTTATACCAAATCTGCGCTTTAAATCTAATACTCTTGGATAAATATTGCGGTATTTTGATATCAGATGAACTGTTTCCTTATTTGCAGCGACCTTCCTTTCTGCCGTTTTTAACCGGTTTATGCATTCTATATCCTGACAGTACAGCTTTAAAATCATATCTGCCTGATGAAGTACAAGTTTAGACAGAATATTCTCACTTTCTGAAACAGTATCCACGATTATCAAATCAAATGAATTTTTTAGCTTCTCAAATAAACCCGCAAATTTTTCAGCATTTTTTGCAGCGTAGCTATTGGTCATTTTATAACTTCCAAGAAAGCATATATCTCCGCACCTGGGTATTATGCCTTGAATTATCTCTTCCTTCATATTCTCAAAAAATTTATAGTTTATCAGATCCTCAAGTCCGGTGCCCGATGAATCAATTCCAAACAATCTATACAGCGAACTGTGCTTTAAATTTAAACAGCAAACCAGTACCTTTAATTTTTTATTCCCGGACATTTGGTTTGCAAGCATATATGTGACAACTGATTTGCCTGCTTGTTTAGAGTCCGACCAGACTGCAAGCATTTTTCCCATATTAACCTCCATGAGCCATATTATGGCTTTGAGCCGCAATAGCGGCCATAAAATTGTTATGTAAGTAATTATCCTTTATCGCAATGTGGCGAATAAAGGATGTTGCTTTAACTTCATTTACTGCTGAGTCTCATCACAGTACAATTCATATATTAATTTGCCTTCAGTTATTGCAGCATACACTTTTTGGCGTTCGTCCTCTCCAAGTATAAGTTCCATGTAGGCAATCCTTGAATTGATGCCTTTTATTGAATCAATTGAGTTTCCATTTTCATCGAGCATGTCAGTAACCATAACTTTTTTCAGAATTGTTTCTATTGTCGTACTTGTATCCTTTTTTAACCGGATATCAATATATGAACCCTTTCTGATTAAATTTGCTAGTCTTTCTTCAATACCGGCAGGAAGGATGATTATTCTCTCGTCCTGCTCATACCACTTGTTTCTATCGATCAGGTCATAATGTCTGAAGTAGTCACTTTTTGTTATTCCCCGGGCAGTCTTCTTACCGATAACATTACCTATTTCAGTCTCCATTGCCTCACTAAGGGCAGATTTTTGAATTTGCTTTGTTTTTACATGTTTGCTCTCAATGACTGTTCCAGGTTCAATATCCGATACTGCTATAACGGCAGGTACATACTGCCCGGTGTCCAGGGGATATTTTTTAAAAATATAAGCTAAAGTTACCGAGTTCAGTATCAGAAATATCCCGAAACAAATCAACGTTGTTTTAATGATGATTCTTTTTCCCATATTAACCGAATTACCCCCTGCCTTTAATTAATTGTTTGAATTTAATATGCGGCCTCGTTTCGGGAGGTCGGACGATTTCTTCAACAATTCCAGAAATCGCTTTTTCCAGTTTGTCTGAAAGCAACCTCCCGAGTTTCAAGGGTTCTCCAAAGCCGCTGTACATCCATTCGAGGTATATCCTTTGATCATACGGAACCTCAAAGTGTTTGGATAGAGATATAAGTTTATGCAGATATTCTTGATTACCCTTGCCCAGTAAAATGCTCTGAAGAAGCCTGCACGGACTTAATTCTCCTTTATAGAATTTGTTGATTATAAAAGATGCTCCTGAAACGAGGTCTAAGGCCGGAACTTCGACATCAAGCCTCTCTCCGAGCCCTGATATGTTATACGGATTCATATCACACACCAGGAAAATGTGATTTAAGAATTGCTCAATCAACTTGAGAATTGAAAGTTCAGCATCAATAAAAATGAAGGAAAATTGATTCTGAAGCTTTGAGAAATGCTTATAAAGGATTAAAGGATCAGTATGATCATTAGGATACGTTTTTAATTTGGAGTTTAGATTTCCAAGGTTGAGATAATACAGGTTTGGGGTGAGCCTTGCAGGTTCATCAGAATTAGTATAGTCCTTCGCAGCCAGACTTTTTTCCAGTGTATGGTTTTCACTTAAATCAACAATGCATACAGCTTGTGAACCTTTTGCCGTAAATGCAGCCATAGCTGCTGTTATTGTAGATACCCCCGTACCTTCCATTCCAGTCAACGCATAGATTCTGGTAAGCCAGGTCTTTCTTTTATCATATACACTGCCGGGCGGCTTGTTAATACTATTCAATGTTAAATCCTGCAATTCATTCATTAACTCGCCTGCCCTTTGATATCTGAGTTCGGGACTGGATTGAATACATTTTTTCAATATCCTGAACAGACCGGGAGACATATATTCTTTATATTCATCATTGTAATAGGCTTGGATGGAGTTGAGGGGATCTATCCCCGAGATTAGTTGTATCAGTGTTATTCCGAGTGAATATATATCCGTGCCGGGGCTGGCATAGGCTCCAAAATACTGCTCAGGAGCTGCATAACCCTTGGTGCCTATAAAGATGGTCTCAGCAGGCAGTTTCCTGTCAGCCTCCATGTCTGTATCATCATTTTTCAAAAATGATGATACCCCAAAGTCTATCAGCTTTACAAAACCATCCTTCGTAAGAATAATATTATGGGGTTTCATATCTCCATATATTATTGGGTCGGGCTTGTGTCCATGCAGGTAAATAAGGACACTGCACAATTGAATCCCGAATTCTATTATTTTACGTTCTTCAAACTTTCCCTTCTGCTCCAGTTCCTGGAGTAAACACACACCTTCAATGTAATCTTCAATAATGTATATTTTTGTTTCGTCTTCATAAACATCACATATTCTTGGTAAGGCAGGGTGGTTTAAACGTTTTAATATCTCGGGCTCAATATACCCGCTAACCGAGGTTATCCTGTCCTTTGGTATCTCCTTGACGGCCCAGTAATTCCCCAGGTTTTTGTTCTCAGCAAGGAATACTTCACCGCAGCCGCCCTTCCCCAGGGATTTTATGTATTTATATTTTTGAAAGAATAGATTGTCCTGCATGATAGCTCCTCAATAGAAAATAACTGAAATGAAATCGTTGAATAGATATTGACTAAATTTATCAAATTGGAATCTCAGGTATGATGTTCCAAACTTAGTTTTGTCAGTACTTACACTAAATTTAAAAAGTTATAAATCCTTAATAGTAAAAATTTTTGAAATTAGGTTTTAAAGATAATTGATTTTGATCTTGATCTTGTAAGAAAATGATCCCATGTAAATGACTGTCAGTAATGTAAATTATAAACCAATATAACTCATAATGCAACATTTATTTGTAATTTTTTTCAAGATTTTTTCAGAAATTGTAAAACATTATACTCCATCAAGGTTAAAATCAGGAATATACTGCGCGTCCGAGGATTGCCGTTCCTGAACATAGCCTTCCTCCAGCCCCAGCTTATACAGATGATCAACTACCTTTTCATATTCCTTTCTCGTAATGGGTCTGTTGATTTCGGGATGTTTTTCGGCAGCATAAAAAGGTGTGTACTGGCTCATCAAGGATACATAAACACTTTTGGGAAGATTCTCACTGATCCAATCCAGTACGCTTATACTTTCTTTTGTGTGCGCGGGCAGAATGAGGTGTCTGATAATTAAACCCTTACGGATTATCCCGTAAGAATCCAGAACCGGACTTCCCACCTGCCGGTACATTTCAAGAACAGCCGTTTTACAGACCTCGGGATAATCCTTTGCTCTTGAATATTTGAAAGAGGAAGCTTCAGTCGAATATTTCATATCAGGGAGATAAACATCAACCAAGCCTTCCATGTTCTTTAGTGTTTCAACACTTTCGTAGCCATTGGAATTATATACCACGGGAACTGTAAGATCACCCGATTTTTTTAATGAATTCAGGGCCTGCTTTATAGGACCGGTATAATGAGACGGATTTACCAAATTAATATTATGTGCGCCTTTATTTATGAGCTCTTTAACTATCTCCTGAAGCCTTTCAACAGTTATCTCTTTTCCAAAGTTATCCTGGCTTATTCGGTAATTTTGACAATATACACATTTGAGGTTGCAGCCTGAGAAAAAAATAGTGCCTGAACCTCCGGTACCACTGATACATGGCTCCTCCCACATATGTAAAAATGCCCTCGCCACTTTGGGCTGTTCAGGCACTCCGCAGTAGCCGGTTCCGGTTTTTCTGTCCATATTGCATTTTCTTGGGCATTGACTGCAAAATTGATTCATAATAATTTCTCCATTAAGCCACATATTGCCAAATTTATTGATATTGGCGCAACACATGGCCTTTAGACATTATCAATAAATTTACGTAAGATATACTGTATTTACATTCGTAATAAATAAAAATATAATAAAACTTGAATAAACATTAGTCAATAGTAATTTGCCGGAGGATTTGAACAATGCAACTTAAACCCGTTGCTTTCGCAGAAAGAAAAAGTGTATTACCCAAGAATATTTTTCTCGCTATTTTATATATATTAGTACTAATATGTCTGGCAACAGGTGTCATTTCCTTCCTGTCTGCCTGGAAAATAACTCACCCTGCAAAACTGAATACGCCGCAGATTTCTTCCAATATCGCACCTGATTATAAGAATGTGAGTTTTTATTGCAGTGAAACCAAAGAGAAGCTCAACGGCTGGTTTTTCCCCTCCATCGGCTCAAAGACCACAGTGCTTATGATTCACGACTATGGCCGGAACAGACTTCAGTTTGATGAAGAAACCTTTAAATTGATAACAAGGTTTAACAATGAAGGCTTAAACGTGCTCACTTTTGATTTAAGGGGGTCAGGCAACTCAGCCGGTTCTATTTCCACTTTTGGGAAAAATGAAACTACCGATGTACTAACAGCAATTAAATATTTGAAGCAGCAGGATACCGAAAAGATAATACTTATGGGCTTTTCAACAGGTGCCTCCTCCTGTCTGTCCGCCATTACCCAAACCCCCTACAGGGACAGTATTCTTGGTATTATAGCAGACAGTCCATATGCAAAAATTGATGATTACATAGCTTTTGCAACAGCCGAGGAAAGTTGGCTGCCCAAATACCCTTTTAAATTTACCATTGACTTTTTCGTTAAGAAGCTGTCCAAGGTTAGCGATGATATGGACATAATCCCTCAAATCCCTGAGATTATCCCAACACCCCTGCTTCTGATCGACGGTACCCAAAAGGAATTGAACACTTCCTATAATTCAAAGCTGCTTTATGAGCTGTATTTCAGAAAAAGCCCTGTGCCGGTGCATTACTGGAACTCAGGAGCAACGCAATACGGACAAAGCTATACAACGGCACCGGACCAGTACATGGAAACTGTGGTGGAGTTTATAAAGAGGTGCGTGGAGGCTTCGGAATTATAACCCTTCCCGGGCCTCCTAATAACCGGGGTGTAATTCTTATTGCAGTATTAGCTATTGTATTTTATATCACCGTTTTGCTGCAGTCAGTTTAACATACACCTGATAGAATTTATCTCGGGATCCTCCTTCAAAAACTCTTCAATATTGTCAAACTCTTTCTTTGCTTCGATTATATTCTTTTCACTAACCAAACATCTGATATGCAACTTTTTGAATGAAATCCAACCGTCAGCAAAATTAGCTGCCGCACAGCAAAATTCTCCCATAAAACAGTAATCGGCAAGGCGGTCATCTGGAACATCATCTATTTGCAGCAGCCATTGCGCAATACCCGAAAACAAATCGTGACGCATATGCTGCCTCTTTTCAGCTTCGCTTATTGATGCTCCAAAATCTTCTCTGGCTGCAAGCTGAGCTGTATACATACATGTAAGCATTTCATACAAATAATTTATTTTTTCCAAATCGCTAATCTCAGCATTCAGCAGGACATCTGTTGTATCCCGTAATGCATTGAGATATACTACAAGTAAGAAATCCTCATTTTTAGGCGTGATTGCGTTATGATACCTCAAATAATCCAGTGTAGCTTCATGCAATATCCTATCAGATTTCACACGCCCCGGGTGAAACTGATAGGATACGGACTTGTTTGAAATATAATATTTATGCAGGGATTTTGAAAGAATTCCGACGCGTTTTGCGCTTTTAAAAGCCAATAACGTGTTATATGTATCTCCTCCATATGCTGTCGGAAAATCTGAAACCTGAGATGTATCTTGCACTGTGTTGCGCAATGTAAATCCTTTATACAGTTTACCCCAAAAGGCTCTCATAAAAACGTGATAATAAGAGAAATAATCTGAGAAAGTACGATCATATAGAATCATATCCAGCGGCAATGCTCTTTGGCCCAGTAATTTATTATTTTCAGCTACATCCAGAAAATCACTTCCGCAAGCAGCTATATCCAAATTATTTTCCTGCATGAATTGCAGCATATCTGCAAAGAAAGTAGGCTTGTATTCATCATCCGCGTCAAGCGTACAGTAATAATCATCATCTGCAATATTATACGGTAAAAGCAGGCATTCTTCCGTCTCCATGTAAGCGCGGTTTACAGAGTTATAAAATGGCCTTATCCGGGAATCCAGCCTGGCATAATCCTCCACGATAGCACGGGTTCCATCTGTTGAGCCGTTATCGCAAAGATAATAAATAAATTCACCATGTGTTTGCTCCAATACGCTTTTAATAGTCCTCGGAAGGGTTTTTTCAGCGTTATATGCGTATGTTCTGATATATATTTTACTCATTTATTATATCCTCTTATTTATTTTCAAGTATTGAAACGGTTCTCAATTGGATCCGTGAGCCTCAAAAATGTTAATATACGATCATTTACTGCATCTCCAACATATTGGGGCATCTTACCGGTAAGCATTTTTTTAATTTGCTGTTCATTTGACATAAGCTTTTGAAATGTTTGCTTCAAAACATACCCATCCAAAACAGCTTCGGTATTTATCACAAAGTCGGACATACCTAAATCCGAGGCAATTCCAAATGCCTTAGAAGAATATCCGAGCGCCAGAGTCGGCACTGAGGATGAGTAGGCTGCAATGGTTGCATGAGTCCGTGCAAATATACCAAACCGAGCTCCGGAAATGATGGATTTATATTGTCCCGCCGAAAACTTATCCGAAACTAAGATTATCCTTTTTGTATTTGCAGCCTTTATGAAAAGCTCCTTCAAAATCCCAAAATCATTATCTGTTTGTGCCAAAACATGAGGTACAAGTGCTATATTCAGGTTCGTTTCATCCAATAAAAAACAGATAAGCTCCTCAACTGCAAATTTTACTGCCGCATTTTTACGCAAAATCAAAGGACTAATATTAAGCGCCACATAATTTGACAAATCAAATTCTACCGGCTGGGGTTTCAGTGTAAACGCAATATCTGAAACCTTTATAACATTGGATAAACCACACCTGACCAATGCATCATATGTAATACATTCCCGTGCTGTAATAAGATGATGGGTGTTTAAAGCCTTCAGCATTTCTTCATCAATTGCTTCTGGATCAATGGAACAGCTCCACAAGATACTGGCCGCGCCTTGCTCCAAAGCCTTATAATGTATCATGGAATACCGTTGCCAGTTCCTATAGCAGTAGTTATCTCCCCCTATATGGATACATACGGTATCAGGAGCAATACATTTGAGGGTTTGGGAATAAATCTGCTCATTCGTATCACCTTCCATATTGCGTTCAACAAATTCGTCGGCGTCAATGGAAAATTGCCTGTCCTGATCGGGAAAATGAGTTGAAAGAGTGATTCTGCAGCCAGGTGAGTGCTCCCGGAGCAATGCGATTGTCGTACAAACCAGAGCTTCCGCACCATGGTTAAATGAACCGCCATGTCCGTATATCAAGTAGTGTCGATTCAAAGCCAGGTTACCTCCTCAAAAAATCCGTGTATGGTACATTTGTTTATTGACATCATCATAATATCCGCAGTATACCTCATCATAATCGCTCATTTTAAAATTATCAAGCGGCACAAAACCGGCAACCCGAGGATTTCCCAGAAAAATCTCCTCATATTTGGCTATGCCAATCACTGTAATATCGGCGAAACGGTCGGTAATATACAACTCGTTTATCACAATATCCGTTATACTTACAGAGTGAGTCTGCAAAAGCCCTATTGATTTTCGCTTGATAGCATTTGGTTTATATAACTTCTCTTCGTTGATAACCTCTTTATCAAATACATCCATCACGAAGCCGGATCTGCACGCAGGAATTTGAATATCAAACATTTCCAGAAGAGTCGGATAGATATCTACTGTTCTCATTCCTGATATTGAAGCAGGGCGGATGCCTTTTCCGGCGGCGAGGAAAGTTCCTTTCAGAGCGTGAGCGGTAAACAGCAAGGCTCCATTATGTGCCTCAAAAGCAATATACCCGTTTTGAAGCCACAAAACATCATCACGGGCCGCAAATGCCTCCTTTTGAACTGCTTTATCAGAGCATGGAATTAAATCTTTGAAATTCTGCTGCCCATGGTCTGATAAGAAGATGGAGATTTCAGGATTCAGAGCATCAATCAATTCCCCCATAGTCTCATCCAGCATTTGATAAGCTGACAGTAGCACAGGATTATTGTCACAACACATGCAGCAGTGTGCAATAAGGTCGGTAGTAGGAGTAAATAAATATAACACATCGACCGGATGTTCAGCTTGAGTACGCATAATGGCTGTGCTCCAGTAGTCTAATTCCTCTTTAAAATTGGGCAGCACATCCTGAAAACAATATTTTGAAACTGCTTCTTCGGCTAAATTAGAATTTCTTTTTAATTCTTCAAAGCTATATCCTTGCTGTGCAAGAGTTTTAGGGTATAAACGGGGGGGCGGCTCTCCATTAAGGCAGTAAGCCACAGAAATATCTTTAGTACAAAACTGAATATGTCGAGGTGCTTCGCGATTATGAATAGGTGTATTAATAGTCTCATATCCAACAGCCACTGTATAACCATTGATTGGCACAGGCGAATCACAGTCAACTGCCGCCCACAACCCAACACTCAGCCCATGTTCATTTAAAACTTTCCAAAATGGCTGTAGTTCATCAAAATCATTCATAACGGGTTGACGGCTCTCTCCACGTACGTTTGAAGTATTTATTTGGTGCTCCTCAGGTTCAAATCCGGTATAAATTGAAGCCCAATTTTGTTCAGACGAATATGAACCGTAGTATCCCTTTTGCACATAAGCAGAATAAGCTGATGATACACCTTGTTCTATTAACTGGTTGAATGTAGGAAATAATTCTTTGTTTTTTAAAATTATATTTGGTTCAACCGAATCAGCCGCCACAATAAGTGCTTTCAGCATATTATATCTGCCTCCCTGCAGGCACGCGCCTTGACATATCTTCTGTGCCGTAGTATCCGTTACAATAATCGCAAGCAATAATGTGCTCGGCTTTTATTAATTCACGCAATTTGTCTTTTCGTTCTTCAATAGCGCCGACAAATATATCCAGGTAATCTTTATCACGAACCGGAATTTTACCAACTTCAACACCGCGTATAGAACGGCCGCACCAGTGCATTTGTCCACCGCGTACATACCATGACCCTCCACGGTTAACATGTGAGCATTTAGAAAATACCTGCTTCAATTCCGTTTCGGTACGTCCTTGCTGAATAAAATCACCTTGGTCTACCCAGCCATTAAAATATTGCTCATCTCCGAAATATTTCAAATATTTGAAGGGAATCTTATTTTCTTCAAGAGTCCTTTGCAACTCAATACTTATATTCGGTTTTACACCATAATCACTTGCATGTACAAACACACGATCCTTGTATTCTTCCAGAACCTCCATTAATTGCGGCTTTATAGGTACAGCACAATTTGTAAAGATCCAAAGCGTATCAAATTGCGAAACATACTCAAAGCAAAGTTCCAGCATTTTGGGTAATTCGG
>JAEVZU010000277.1 GCA_023392075.1 Bacillota bacterium
ATTGAATTGGAGGTTTTGGGATGTCGGTTTTTGAGGGTTTATCAGGAAAGCTCCAAGAGACAATTAAAAAAATCCGCGGTCAGGGCAGAGTATCCGAAAAAGATGTAAAGGATATGATGAGGGAAATCAAACTTGCTTTGCTCGAAGCCGATGTTAATTTTAAAGTTGTTAAGGATTTTATAAATAAGGTTTCAGAGAGATGTGTAGGGTCGGAGGTATTGGAAAGCCTTACTCCGGGTCAGCAGGTTGTCAAGATAGTTCATGAAGAGCTTATCGAACTCCTTGGCAGGGAGCAAAGCAAGGTAACGTTTGCAGCAAAGCCGCCCACAGTATTTATGATGTGCGGGCTTCAGGGTTCGGGTAAGACGACTACTTCCGGAAAACTGGCCAATTTGCTGAGAAAGCAGGGAAAAAATCCGCTGCTGGTTGCCTGTGATGTTTACAGACCTGCTGCTATAAAACAGCTCCAGGTTGTTGGCGGACAGCTCAATATACCTGTATTCACACTTGAAAATAATCAGAATCCAGTTGAGATTGCAAAGGAAGCAGTCAAGTTTGCAAATATGAAGCAGCATGACCTTGTGATTCTGGATACTGCCGGACGTTTGCATATTGATGAAAAGCTGATGGATGAGCTGCTGAATATAAAAAAATCGGTAGTTCCGCATGAGATATTACTTGTAGTAGACTCAATGACAGGCCAGGATGCTGTAAATGTATCTGAAAGCTTCAATGAGAAGCTTGGAATAGACGGTGTCGTGTTAACAAAACTTGACGGTGACACCAGAGGTGGAGCGGCTCTTTCGGTTAAGGCCGTTACCGGTAAACCTATAAAGTTTGCAGGTATGGGTGAAAAACTCAGCGATATTGAACCGTTTTTCCCGGACAGAATGGCCTCCAGGATACTGGGAATGGGTGATGTCCTCAGTCTTATAGAAAAGGCGCAGGAAGCCTATGATGAGAAAAAAGCCATTGAGCTTGAAAAGAAAATGCGCACCATGCAGTTTACTCTG
The DNA here is from genome assembly GCA_023392075.1 of Bacillota bacterium. Classification (GTDB taxonomy): domain Bacteria; phylum Bacillota; class Clostridia; order Acetivibrionales; family DSM-1351; genus Ruminiclostridium. The sequence continues at coordinate 1,014 of JAEVZU010000277.1, forward strand.
GAAGATTTTCTGGAGCAGATGCAGCAGATGAAAAAAATGGGTCCGCTGGGCGATATCCTTGGAATGCTTCCAGGTATGGATTCAAAGGCGCTGCAGAATGTTGACATTGATGAAAAGAAAATGGCTCATACCGAGGCCATTATCCAATCAATGACAAGAAAAGAAAGAAATGACCCATCCATACTGAACGGAAGCCGCAGAAAAAGAATTGCAGCAGGAAGCGGTACAACCATTCAGGAGGTCAACCAGCTGCTCAAGCAGTTTGAAGAAATGAAAAAGATGATGAAAATGATGACCGACATGGGGAAACGTGGTAAAAAAGGCGGTTTAGGAAAGTTTAAAATGCCTTTTTAATAAATATCTGATAAACCGGTAAAGGTTACCGGTTTGTTAAATAATAAGATTATAATCCTTTAAAGGAGGTGAAAATAAATGGCAGTAAAGATACGTTTAAAGAGAATAGGTGCTAAGAAGAACCCATTTTACAGAGTAGTAGTTGCTGATTCAAGATACCCCAGAGATGGTAGATTCATTGAAGAAATAGGTACTTACAATCCTGTAGTTGAGCCTGCCCAGGTTAATATTGATTCTGAAAAAGCTCAGAAATGGATAAAGAATGGTGCACAGCCTACTGATACAGTTAAGTCACTTCTTAAGAAGCAGGGCATAATCGGTTAATTCGGTTATCGGGACGATGATGGAGGTTATTGCTTAACCTCCAAGAGTACCTTTGAAAGTGACGGAGGTTTATTATGAAGTTATTGCTTGAAAATATCGCAAAAGCCCTTGTAGATTATCCGGACGAAGTTTTCGTTAACGAAATTCAGAATGAAAAGTCCATCATACTTGAACTGAAGGTAGCCAAGGATGATATGGGCAAGGTAATCGGCAAGCAGGGCAGAATTGCCAAGGCTATCAGAACCGTTGTTAAGGCTGCGGCAGTTAAGGACAATAGAAGAGTAGTTGTGGATATCATACAATGAAGAACAAATTGCCATGCAATTTGTTCTTCGCTAAGGGGCTATAAGCCCTTTTTCTAATTGCGCGCTGAAACTGGAGGCATTATGGTTGAATATTTAATAGTCGGACAATTGGTAAATACTCATGGCGTTAAGGGAGAGCTTAAGGCAACAGCTTTAACCGATGATCCTCAAAGATTCAAAAAACTGAAATGGGTTTATATAGATAAAAACGGCAGTCTTGAAAAATATGATATTTCAGGTGTCAAATTTTTCAAGCAATTTGTAATCCTTGAGTTTAAAAATGTGGGCAGCATGGAAGAGGCCGAGAAATTAAAGGGCCTGTATATGAAAATTGACAGAGCCAATGCCGTCAAGCTTCCGAAAGATTCCTTCTTTATAACCGATATACTCGGAATGAAAATATATGATGAAAATAATGCACTGCTGGGAACTCTGGCTGATGTCATCCAGACAGGGAGCAATGACGTATACGTTGTAAGGGATGAGGAAGGAAGGGAAATATTGATACCGGCCCTGAAAAGCGTTGTAAAAGAGGTGCTGCTTGAGGAAGGGAAAATATCAGTAATACTGCCGAAAGGATTATTGGACTGATGAAATTTGATGTTCTTACACTTTTTCCCGAGACCTTTGAACTTGTGATGAAGGAAAGCATTATAGGCAGAGCTCAGGAAAAAGGCCTTGTTGAAGTAAATGCTATTGATATAAGAGATTATACAAAGGATAAGCATAGAAAGGTCGATGACTATCCTTTTGGGGGCGGCAACGGTATGGTTATGATGTGTCAGCCTGTATTCGATGCATTCAGGTCTGTAACCGCAGGGCTGGATACCAGGCCCAAGGTTATATATATGAGCCCGCAGGGGCGTGTGCTGACACAGAAAATGGCCGTTGAACTGTCAAAAGAGGAGCATTTGATACTTTTGTGCGGACATTATGAGGGAATAGATGAGAGAATAATTGAAGAGCTGGTGGATGAGGAAATCTCTATCGGTGACTATGTGCTCACAGGCGGAGAGCTGCCGGCCATGGTACTCATAGACTGTGTAAGCAGGCTCATTCCCGGTGTCCTGTCCAGTGAAGGCTCCTTCAGTGACGAATCTCATTTCAACGGTCTGCTTGAATATCCACAATATACAAGGCCGGCGGAATATGAAGGCAGGCCTGTTCCGGAAATACTGCTATCCGGACATCATGCCAACATACAAAAGTGGAGAACAGGGCAATCCCATGAACGGACCAGGAAAAAGAGGCCCGATCTGTATGATGAGTATCTGAAAAACAAATGACAGGTATATATTGAAAGCAAAACGTATAACATATGAATACGTCAGATATAAACGAATAATCAACTGCAGATATTAAATTAAAATATGTAGACATACGTAAAACGGCAAATTATAATATAGTAGTCGGCAATTATCCGTAAAAACATACGAAACGGAAATTTTAATAAATTATTATGTTAACAAACTAAAGCGGTGCATTGACAAGCTGATAAAAAGATAATAGAATAAAAAAACAAATCATATAAGAAAAAAATATAGGGGGACATATCATGAAAAAGAAGCTTAGTATGTTACTCGCTGTTGGCCTCCTGGTCTCGGGACTGACCGCTTGCGGTGCGAATTCCAATGGAGGACAGGCGAATTCAAATGAAATCAAAATAGGTATAAACTATGAATTGTCAGGTGGTGTTGCATCATACGGACAGAGTTCGGTTGACGGCATCATGATGGCTATTGATGAAATCAATGCGGCAGGCGGAATTGACGGTAAAAAACTGGTTCCTGTAAAATATGACAACAAGTCGGAACCTGCCGAAGCCATAATACTTGCAAACAAACTTATTTCCCAGGATGATGTAGTTGCCATACTTGGACCGGCTACATCGGGTTCCTTCAAATCGGAAATTTCTGTTGCGGAAAAGAAAAAGGTTCCTGTAATAAGCGGTTCTGCTACAGCAGACGATGTTACTGTCGACAAGGCAGGAAAGAAGGAATACGCCTTCCGCATATGCTATACTGATTCCTTCCAGGGAACGGCCATGGCAAACTTTGCCTCACAGAACCTGAGTGCAAAGAAAGCGGTCATTGTCAAGGACAGTTCAAGTGATTATGCCAAGGGATTGGCTGAAAACTTTACAAAGACCTTTACAACCTCAGGCGGTACAATTGTGGGTGAAGAAGCCTATGTTGCAAAGGATAAGGATTTTAACGCTATTTTAACCAAGATCAAAGGTCTTGACTTCGATGTAATTTATCTTCCCGGCTACTACGAGGAAGCAGGCTTGATCATAAAGCAGGCCCGCGCTCTCGGAATAGACAAGCCAATCCTTGGAGCCGACGGTTTCGATTCACCTGATTTGACAAATCTGGCAGGAGCCGCTGCTTTGTCAAAGGTGTACTTTACAAACCACTATTCTTCATTGGATAAGGACCCTGCTGTTGTTAAATTTATTGATGATTTCAAAAAGAAATACAATAAAGAACCGAATGCTTTCCATGCGTTGGGATACGATCTTGCAAAATTCGTTGCCGACGGTTTAAAGAGAAGCAAGAGCCTGGACAGTGAAGCCCTAAAGGAAGCATTGGCTGCTACCAAGGATTTCGCAGGTGTTACAGGTTCCTTCAGTATCGACGAAAACCACAACCCGGTTAAAGCCATAGTTGTTGTAGGTCTGGAAAATGGTGTTCAGGCAACTGCTGTAAAAAGCGGAAACAAATAAAAAGGTATGATTTATAAAACTGAATAACTATCAATACAATGTACCCTCTATTGATAATGAACAATACGTTTTTGAGTGGTCAATTTGCCCTGCGGCTGCGTTAAAGCCGCTTGCAAGGCACAAAGCCTTACTGCACGCCGTTTGCCTTGCCGCAAGCCAAATTATCTCACTCAAAAATCACAGACCTCACGCCGAGATATTTTGGCAATTTTCGAGGAGGATGGGACGCAGCCTTGCTGACGCAAGGCAAGAACGACGACAAAGAAAAGTGGCAAAATAGCCGGCGTGAGGCGTGTTATACCTTGTCAATAGAGGGTATTGTATTCTAATTGCGGATCAGTTTATCGATAGTTGCCTGGTCAAAACCCACTATGATACTCCCGTTAATTTCTATAACAGGAACACCCCTCTGGCCTGACTTCTTTACCATTTCATATGCCGCTTCCCTGTTTTTGGAGACATCCACCTCCTCAAACTTTACATTTTTAGATGTTAAATACTTTTTTGCAACCGTGCACCATGGGCAGGTTGGAGTTGAATATACCTTTACCGGCATTGGCAAAGCCTCCTTTTAATTTAATCATTTTTTAATTTTAATTTTAAATCTTCCCGCTTTATATATACCCCGTCGGGGTATATATAAACATTTAAAAAATCATTTTTTTACCGTGCCGGCAAATCCCACAGGTTCAATGGTTCTTCCATGCCAATTATATGTCTGTCATTCATTACAAGCACCTAAGTAGGTAAAAGAATTTTAAACGTCCAAATTTTTCTGCAACATTAATATATTTTTAGAGTTTTCATCCAATTACTTCATAAATGTTTGAATAGTCCTGGTAAGCTCACTTAAGGCCTTTCCCTTATCGTCGGATGATACAAGATTTTCCATACATTTCAGGGAATGCTTCTCCAGTATGATACTTCCAACCTTATTTATTGCAGCCCGTACAGCTGCAATCTGAGTCAAAATATCACCGCAGTTTTTATCTTCATCTATCATTTTATGAATGCCTTTTACCTGTCCCTCAATACGGTTAAGCCGTTTAAGGATATCTTGTTTTGATTGCAAATTTCCTTCGGTCATAAAAACCTCCTGTAAACCATAATAAAAGTATTTATAATTATACTCTATGAATATTTAATTTACAATTTTTATGAGTGACAGGTAGCGCTTGCTTCTAAAAGTAGTGTAACCTCCCAGTTTAAAATTAATGTCCCAAGCCTTCATTGTTTGCTTTTAATTGTGTCATAGACTCTTTTAAAACCTTGAAATGACAGAATAATTAAAATAGGATAGGCGGGATAAATATATCTGGACTTTATCTCCCAAATCAAATAAAAGGCAATAATCCCCAGAACGGTCAAAACCAAAAGCAGTTCTTCATACCTGCCTGCTTTTATCCCCGCTGCCAATCCAAATAAAATAAAAAGGTACATTAAAAAGTTAATTACATATAGTGTCCAATTCATTGCGCTTCTGCATATGGAATCATCTTTAAACAAATTTGTGGCATAGGTTCTGTATTTATATCCGCCATGCCTTGGACAATTTTTGTCTGATGTGTCAATATCATTGCCAAAACCATATCTTTCTATCTGATAGGTACCTTCCGTCCATGTCCAGATAAGTTTTTTATAATAATGCGATAAAAGTCCGCCAATAGTTGTATTCGAAATTTTTTCTTTGATTTCCTGTTTAAATAATTTGATACTTAACTGCTTATTGTGACCTGCATCAATACGGTATATGTTATAACTTTTAAAATCGTCCCAAAACCCGAGCTTTTCGAAGTTCATTCCCATATTAAGCCACATATGGACAGGTGCCGAATTCTCCCTGACCGAACCGCTTATAATATTTGCTTTCTGCAGATAATAATTTTCAGCCAGACCAGGAATATTAAAAGTAAAGATCAGTATAAGTACGGATATTATTACCTTTTTCGGTTTGAGTATTTTTATGTTTAAAATAATGTAAATAACGGCTGCTATTAAAAATATCAAGCCAATACTTCTGAAGTAATTACCTATGGACAATAAAAATGCAGAAAATGCCAGGTATCTGACAGCCCTCCCCCTGACAAACCTTATCAGGAAATATATTGAACATATGAGAAAGGCTGTAGCTATAGTATCGTTATAAATAAAATTACTCATAACTATTCCCGGAATATACGTTGCTGCGAAAAATAATATTCCATAATCATTATAAGCAGATTTGCAGTCAAGTAATTTATTTATTTTATATATCATCAGTGTTGTAACGAGTGAAAACAATATGTTAAAAATTTTAATAACCGTATAGCTGTCGGGAAACAGCTTCAATAATACCATGATATACAACACGGTGCCGTAATTAAAGGGAAACATGTGAAGATAGCCGCATTCGCCGAATGAGGAATAATCCTTGTGATAAAACATATTTAATGCAAGGGTATAAACAGTTTTCGAATCATCGGTAGGCAATCTTGGAAAGGCAAGAATAAAGCCAATTTGCAGTAAAAATGAAATCAGGATTGAGCCGGGCACAACTATTCTTTTATGGTATCTGTCAAGCTTAAGAGATATTTTATAAAAAAAGAAACCTGCTGTTAAGATAATCAATATAAGCATAAAAAATATGGCAGGCTCCTGTTTTGTCAATACGGGTCTGTCACCATAGATATAATAATTGTATTTTGCCCTGACAAAGAAGGAAGAGGCTATAAATAGTACTGTAAAAAATATTAATATCATATAAATTGTTGCTTTAACCATCTTCAGCATCGTTCTCTCCTTTAACTTTTTCTAATATGTGTTTATTTAAAAATTAAATTCAAAGAACATTTAGGAAAAATGGTAAGCTTTAACGTTAAAATACAGCCGGATAAAAAAATATATCCGGCTGTATTTTTTTAATGGTTATTTATTTACCACGTCCGATTTTTGAAGTTTCACCTTGCAGTATTCGCCAACAATTTTATTTTGCTCTTCACCGGCTTTACCCTCTATTGACAATGTATAGAGGGTATCATTCTTTATTAAAAAATACGCAGCAATTCCTGTTATAATGATAATTGAAATCATACAGACAATAATTGCCCAAAGTGTCAGATGCAGCATATCACCTGCAACCTGGTAGCTTCCGATTAAACCAAAGAAAATAAATGCTCCGGCTGATATCAGTTTAATTGTTCTTTCAGGTATTTTTTTACACATAACTACACCAATTATTATACCAATCCCATCTGCAATTAACATTCCGGTAGTGGTTCCAACCAAAATTCCTATGGGGTCGGCAGGGAATTTTGCAGCAAGAGCTATAGTGGCCAGCTGGGTTTTGTCCCCCATTTCAGCAATAAAAAATGCAATTGCGACTGTAATAACTGCTCCAAATTTTGTAGTCCTGTTCTCCTCACCCTCCAGTTTGTCACCTCTGATTGTCCACAGTCCAAAAAAAATAAAGGATAAAGAAGCAATTGCCTGAATCCATATCTGAGCTGCTTCAAAACGGGTTATAAAATTCCCCACTACAACAGCTAACGCATGGTTCAAAACGGTAGCTATAAATACGCCTGACAATACCTTTGATGCTTTGTACTTTGTGGCAAATGCCATTGCCAGCAGTTGTGTCTTATCTCCCATTTCAGCCAGAACAACCGTCCCGGTTGCAAACAGGAATGCAATTAAATTAGAATACATTTTTACACCCTCTCGGTTTTTTAATGTTAGAAAAATATATAAAAAAAGACTTTTAACATAACCCCTCTAGAAAAGGTTATGTCAAAAGTCTCGTTACCAAATCCGGTTACAAAGCCAGACGCTCACACGCCAGTATGTTGACTTTGTATTTAAAACTACTCCCTTTTAACATGTTCAATAATAATACATTAATTAATGACTTGTCAATATAAAATTTTATGCTCACATCCTTTTGGCTGCTTCATATGCAAGATCGGAGCGCTCACATTCCTCATCCGTAAGGGTAATCTGGTAACATAGAGGACTTCCCTTCATTTTCTCGGCCGCATAGCTCAGACCGTTTGTCCTTATATCCAGAAAAGGATGGTCTATCTGCTCCGGATCACCTATCAAAATGATTTTTGTACCCCTCCCGGCACGGGTAATAATTCCTTTTACCTGCTTGGGAGTCAGATTTTGTGCTTCATCGATGATTATCCACTGTTTTACGATAGATCTGCCCCTTATAAAGGCGATGGCCTCTGTATTGATTATTTTCCGGTCAAAAAGTTCATCTATTTTATCCTTCAATTCCTTTTCACTTTTGTACCGTTCGTTTTCATCATTGTCAATCAATACTTCCAGATTATCTATAACCGGACGAAGAAACGGGGCTATCTTTTCCTGCTCGGTACCGGGCAAAAAGCCGATATCCTCATCAAATTTCACATTCGGCCGGCATACCAGTATCTTCCTGTAGGTCTTGTTATTCTCGGCAACCATTTTGTGGAGACCGACTGCAAGTGAATAAAATGTTTTTGCAGTACCGGCCGAGCCTTTTATTATAACAAGCGGCGCTTTGTCGGCATCCAGCATCAAGGCTTCTTGTATGAATTTTTGTCCGGCATTCCTTGGAGAAACACCAAACGGGTGTTCATTTATGAAGTTGAGGGGTACCACCTCCTTACCGTCAAAACGCGCCAAAGCAGTATGTTTGTCATTTTTGACGGAGTGGATTATCAGGAACTGGTTTACAAAAAGTTCGACGCTTTCCTTTTTGCCCGAATTATCAGGGTAATAAAACAGCTCCTCTTCCAGCAGCTTTGAGTTTTTATAAAAATCATTCAGTTTTTTCTCTGTAGTATAAACTTCCATACGCCCTTTGTATTGCTCATCATATACGGGTACCTGCTCTGCAAAAAAGTCCTGGGCTTCAATTTCCAGAACATCGGCTTTTATTCTTGCAAAAAAATCTTTTGTAATGAGAAATACCTTTTCCCCATTTTCCTTTAAACCCTTGCATACCTTCAGTATCCGGTTATCGTTAACACTGCCTATCCAGCTTTCAGGAAGCTTTACTTCATGAAAATTCATCTCAATACGCAGAAGACCTCCATTATCAAGCTTAACTCCCTTATTCAGATTCCCTTTTTCCCTGAGTCCGTCAATCAGCCTTGCTACATGCCTTGCGTTTGCTCCAAGCTCGGTATTGTCTTTTTTGAATTTGTCCAGTTCCTCCAATACCACCTCAGGTATAACTATGTTATTGTCGGCAAATGAGTAGAGTGCATATGGAGTATGCAGCAAGACATTAGTATCCAGTACAAAAGTCTTCTTTAATTTTTTCATTGGTTACCGCCCCTATCCTTAATTTTTTTAACTGCGTATTATACAATACATTTAAGCTCTTCAACAATTTAAAATATTCAAAACAAAAAAATCTGAAAAGTAATAAGTTATTATTCCTGCCTTCGGGGAAATAACCTTAAACACTTTTCAGACTTATTTAGCTTTATTTGACGATTCTCTTCCCATAAACTTTTCAGTTTCATAGCCATGTCCAAATGAATAAGTATATTCATATAACCTCACCTATATCCTGACATCAGTAACAGTCCGGTTTTCCGGGATATTTTTATCATCGAAGGCTGTCTGTTCTCATAAACGGTTATATAATCAAATCCTGCCTGTTCAATCATTTCGATTCCTTCTTTGATACCCTTGCCAACATCTGCTGCCGTATGCGCATCAGATCCTACCGTAATTATCTCTCCTCCGAGCTGCCTGTATAAGCTCACTATGTCAAGTGCGGGCAAACAGGCCTTCGCATGCTGTCTCAGTCCTGATGTGTTCACCTCAATACCTTTACCATTCTGAATGATTTTTTTCAGAATTTCCTCAAGCCTGTCTCGGTAATCAATTAAATGTACCTTGATTTTGTATAGGGATGTATATCTTTTGATAAGATCCAGATGACCTACACAGTCAAATTTATTCCAGTTAACCAATGCCTTGAGCTCTTCAAGATATCTGATGCAATAATAAGATTTATTGTGTTCATCATAAATTACTTCGCCGAAATCTTTGTTATCGCTCATTTTATGTGCTGAAGCAAGAACATAATCATACTGGTGTACTTCAATTAATTTTTCAGAATATTCCGGATATAAATGCGGCTGACCCAGTTCAACTCCCCTTTTTAATTTTATATCTTTTGCAAAAACCGCCTCAGCACTTAAAACTTCTTCAAAATACTTGTCTGCATTGTAATACGGATAATTTTCATTTCCCAAAGAAGGCTCGAAATGATCAGTTACGGCAATTTCATTCAACCCCGAATCAACAGCTTTTACGCACATATCATATATTTTGTTTTTTCCATCGCTTGAGTTGTCTGAATGTGTGTGATAATCGATTAAATACATATATAATTCCTTTCTTAACGCTGCAGTTCTTTTCTTTATAAGAATAGGATAATACCGTATTATTAACAATTCATTAATGCATCCTTAATTTAAGGTAAATTCTAAAAAAAGCCTGAATATAAAAAACCTGCAGAACATTTTTCTGTTCTGCAGGTAAAATGACTGAACATCCCAGGGGTCAGTCTTCTGCAAAATAATCAAAATCAAAATGACTATTCTTATTACCGTTTTTTTCATCAAGGGGTTCATTGCCATCATTGTCATCTTGATACTTTTCTTTGTTCTCTGCTTGATATTCCTCCTCATCTTTTTTGGACTTTTCCTTTGAAAATACTTCTTCTGCATGTTCCTTTACTTCATTAGTGTAATTTTTTTTTGATTCACTTTCCTTCCCTTTATTTTTATGTTTTGATTTTATGTTAAAGCCTTCATACTCATCTTCATCAAATTCTTTAAACTCATCATTTTTAAAGAATTCATCAAGAATGCCGTTTTCAATTAAAAGTAATAATAAAATCAGCCCCTCCCACAAGGTTAATTTCTCATTTTTACTTTTTTTCTTATGTTTTCTCGTTTCCTCATTATAATATTGGCGAAGAATTTCTTTGAGTATCCAATCATTATTATTATGCATATCAGGAGCCTTGTTTTTATCATTAAATGTTGAACTATTGCCTTGTGTATGCCGCTTTTTTCTGCCATGTCTTTTCATACATACCGCTCCTTAACCAAAATATTGCCATAATATTATATGAATAGTTAACATAAAATGTAACAAAAAACCAGATCCATATACTTTGGGTAGATCTGGTCAGAGATTAATTTGACTTTATTCCAAGGATATTTAATCCCTATAGACTGATGTTCTCCCTGAAAAACGATGTCTGTGCCTGTCTGCGACTTTGGTTTCCCCGACATAATTATGATAATGTCGTCCCCCGATATATATTGCAGGACCTGTATAATCGGTGTAATAATGAACATGACCATCCTCATATGAGGTAACGCCTTCAAAATAATGAATATGGCATTCAGTGTCCGGATTGATACTTGTTCGGCCCATATAAGTGTGAACATGCCCGTCATTATATGAGGTTTCACCGACATATCTGTGATTATGTGGCTCATTTGGCATATTAGATATCACCTCGGTACATTTTATGTCAACTTATAAGTGTTTGTTACAAACTTTTACATTACATCACATAAAATAATACCAGAGAGTCTCGATGCTTAAGTTTTTACCTTTTTTGTTTTTCCGTTAATCATCACTGATGCTGCAATACTGAGTGCCAAAATTGAAATAATCACAACCAGGGAAAGTTCAACGGGTATTTTTATATGGAACATTAACAGTGACAGCTTAACACCGGTAAATGTGAGAATCAGAGCTACACCATACTTCACGTACTTGAATTTTTCGTGAAGATTTCCCAGTACGAAATACATGCTCCTAAGCCCCATGATGGCAAATATGTTTGATGTGTATACTATAAACGGGTCAAGTGTTATTGAAAAAATAGCCGGTATTGAGTCTACTGCAAATATTATGTCTGTGAACTCAATAACAATAAGAACTGCAAAAAGAGGTGTGGCATATAATACTTTGTTTTTTCTTACAAAAAACCTGTCGCCATCCAGGCTGTCGCTCACCGGAATAAGCTTGCCAAGAAGCTTTGTTATCCTGCTGTCCTTGACATTGTTATCTTCATGTCCAAACATCATTTTGATACCGCTGAAAATAAGGATGGCTCCGAATATGTAGAGCATCCAATGGAACTTATTAATAATTGTTACCCCCAACAGCACAAATATCAGCCTTAGCACAAGAGCTCCGGCAATTCCGTAGTTCAGGACTCTTCTTTGATATTCCGGTTTTATTCCAAAACTGCTGAAAACCATAATAAAAAGAAATAAGTTGTCAATACTCAAACTTTTCTCAATTACAAAACCTCCCAGGAACTCCAGAGCCTTCTCCTGTCCCATAAAAATATAGACTCCAACATTAAAGACCATTGCCAGACCGATCCAGAATGCCACCCAAAGCAGGGCTTTTTTCGTAGACATAAATGTACCTCCAGTTTTTTTATTTATATAAAAAGACTCTGAGACAAAACCCGGCCGGGTTTTGTCTCAGAGTCTCACGAATTGTGGATATACCGGGCAAATTGCCGTAATGACGGTTAATCCTCTGTTGCTGTTAGTTACAGACCGTTACTCCCTCTGTTTGTTGTTTTAATCAAATTAGTTTAGTTAGTTATATTTTAGGCTTTGCTTCTTCTGCTTGTCATCCATGTGACTATAACCGGCAATAAAGAAATACCTATTATTGCAAGTATAACCAATGTAAAATTCTCACTCACTACCGGAATATTTCCAAAAAAGTAGCCTGAAGCCACGCAGATGGATACCCATGCTATCCCGCCCGCTATATTGTAAAGTATGAACCTGCCGTAGGACATACTGCCCATTCCTGCAACGAAGGGTGCAAAGGTTCGGATTACAGGAATAAACCTTGCCATAATGACGGTTTTACCGCCATGCTTCCGGTAAAATTCATGAGCTTTATCCAGATGTTTTTTATTTAAGAATCTGACATTTTGCTTTTTAAATATCTTTGGTCCCAGAAACTTGCCGATATGGTAATTTACAGTGTCACCTATGATAGCTGCTGCGATGAGAACACCGGTTATTATCCAGATATTCATGGCCCCTGACGCCGATAAAGCACCAACTACGAAAATAAGAGAATCACCAGGCAGAAAAGGTGCCATAAACAGTCCTGTCTCACAAAAAATAATTAAAAATAAAATCAAGTATGTGAAACCGCCAAAGTTGTTGATCAGTTCTGTCAAATGTTCATCCAAATTAACTATGAAGTCAATCAGCGTGTAAATTATGTCCATTCTTCCTCCGTATTTATAAAGTATATCCAATATATATTCAACTATTAAAATAAAAACAATAAATCAAAAAAGACATTATAGAAGAGTTTATAGAAACAGCCGTTTCGATATAGTATCACGATTGTAATATGTTAAGTGTAATTTTGTCAATTAATATATTGTTAATTATTTGTTAAGAACTACTTAACAAATAATTTTGATGCATAATATTTCAATTTTTTAAAAAAATTGTTGGTCATATTATTATAACAAACACAAATAATAGTCATTGAGGTGATAAATTTTGAAAAGAATATTGATTATAGCAACATTAGTTTTTAGCATGCTGACAGTTGGGGTTTTTGCTCAGACTTATACTTGTAAGCGCGGTGACACATTGTCCGGTATAGCTGCCAAACACGATACAACTCTAAGCAGGTTAAAAGCCTGCAATCCCCAGCTTAAGAATTCTTCCGCCGTTAAACCGGGGCAGAAGCTGACAATACCTGATCAAGGCAGCATTTCCGATTACGAAAAGGAAGTTGCCAGGCTCGTTAATGTTGAAAGATCCAAAAGGGGTCTGCAAACATTAACACTAAACGCACAAATATCAAAAGTAGCAAGATTAAAGTGTCAGGACATGGTTAATAAACACTATTTCTCTCATACCTCGCCAACCTACGGATCTCCGTTTAAAATGATGGAATCCTTCGGTATCAGGTTTTCAACAGCAGGCGAAAATATCGCCTATGGTCAGAAAACACCTGCGGAGGTTATGAACGGCTGGATGAATTCACCCGGACACAGAGCAAATATTTTGAGCCGCACCTATACAAATATAGGTGTAGGTCTTGCCAAAACAAGCACCGGAGTCAAGTATTGGACTCAAATGTTTACAAAGCCGTTAAAATAGTCATAGGGCTAAAATTCCAGGTGCCATGTAATTTATAAGAGCAGTGTCCATTGACTACGATCATTGGATGCTGCTTTTGCAAAAAATTTGCTTCACAAATCCGCTTCACACCCACTTAGTGAAATTTTGGGGTTTATACATTCAAATATAAGAGCCTCCCCACTGTTCCAAAACTTATAAATTCCTATACTCTAAAAAACATCTGTTCCAGGGAATCGGAACAGATGTCTTTATTCAAACAATAAGTTAAAAACAAATTGAACAGTTCAAATATTCTTAAGAAGCATTAAGAAGCTTGTCTATACATTCCTTATCATAACCCACAATTATATTACCATCAATGTCAATTACCGGGACTGCCCGCTGACCTGATTTTTTTATCATTTCCAGAGCCCCTTTTGTGTCCTTTGAAACGTCAATATCCACATACCTCACATTGTTGGAATCCAGGTGTTCTTTAAGTACGTTGCACCACTTACAGGTTGGTGTGGAATAAATTTTTATTGCCATACAAATCCCCCCCTTAATCAGCAAAATACCAAGCATCCACACTATTTTGCAAAATTAGAGTGGATCCCCCTCTTTTAGTAATATTATAATAATACCTCAATTTAATACCGCTAAACACAAAAAGAGTAAAATTTTTCCATAAATCGGGAAAAGTTTAGATATCCGAGGGATTTGACTGTTTTTTCTTGGATTTACGTAATTTATATATAATAAAGGCAATTATTGCAATAACAGCCAAAACGGCCACAGAAGCCATATTAAACACAGACAGGAAACGTTTTACCAGTCGGATGTTGTGACCTATTACGCGTCCGATTAAAAGATAGATGACCTGCTGTAAAAGGATTGAAAACAAAATATAAGCAAAATATATTCTCTTTTTAACCTTAAATACTCCTGAAAACAAAACCATAATTGTACTGGTGCCCGGAATGAATTTACTAAGAATCAAACCATATTTGCCATACTTATGGAATACCTTTTCAGAGCGTTTGATATGTTTTTCATCTATATATTTCAAGACAAGCTTGTATCTGAGCACTTCATCGCCCTTTTTATATCCGAACCAGTATACCAGGATTGAACCTATTAGGCTTCCCATTACAGATACAAATAAAACCATTAAAAAATGGAAATTGGGTCCAATTGTCGTCAAGTATCCCTCAAAAACTATAATAACATCTGACGGATATGGAGGAAAAACCAATTGGAGTATACCTGAAATAAAGAAGAAAATATATGTAACTACCGGATTTCCGTTAATAATGCTGTGTATTGAGTTAAGTACAAAATCCTCCATTAAAAATAGTTTCCTCCCTTTTTAATTACAACCAATATCCTATTATACCCCTCTTTTTATAATATGTCTGAAAATGATAAAACAGCTCATAAATAAACAAATTTATAAATGAGCTGCTAATTAGTTGTCAATTGTATACAGATAACCTGTTTCCCAATTTTATAGGGAGTTTATTTTTTATTTTGCCTGTACAGGCGAATTGGCCGCATATGCTTCTTCAAAATCAAATATCTTTTTGGAAAGTGCAGCTATATTGCTGCAGGCAGTTCCAAAATCCACATTATCGGTCATGACAGATAGAACATAAGGGTGCTTTCCGAATACTATACCTACATCATTGGCTGTTTTGGTCTGATTTCCGATTTTATGCGCAACCTTTACACCCGTGAGTTTGGCACTGATCCTGTCATTCCAGTCGGTGTTTTCAAGATTGTTGATCAACTCTCCGTAAACTGCTTCATTGTCAAGATAATGCCTGTACAGATCCTGGGCTACAAGAGCCATGTCATACGGACAGGAACGGTGGGTTTTACCGTAATAAACCTTTCCGCCAAGGTCGGCCAGATACTTGCGGACGTTTTCAATATCTACCTGACGAATAATCATATTTACACCGCAGTTATCACTTTTACGGATTGATAGCTTTGAAGTTTCACGGACAGTGTATTCCGTACCGTATGGTGAATTTTGTATGATTCCGGTACCGAACTCCAGATCCTCCTGCTTATATACAAGTTTGTCCTCAAAGGAAACCTTGCCTGCCTCAATATCCTTGAACAGAACCATATTGATGGGCAGTTTGGAGGTACTTGCCGCAATATATTCAATCTGGTCGTTAACATTAATCATTTCACCTGTAGCCAGGTCAATATAGGTTACGCCGTACCTGCCTGAAAGTTTTGAAGTGTAATCGGTAATAATTTTTTTCAGTTCCTCCATTCTGCCGCTTTTTGCAATGCTCCCAACCTTTGGCAAATACCCGTGTGCCTGGGTGGTAACACCATTAACGTCAGAATTCGCTGCCGCAGCCGTACTGTCTGCGGGCTTTTTAGTGGAGTTTGCAGCATCAGCCGGCACGGTTTGTGTTGCAACAGCCTGGCTGTTGCCGGTCTGGGCTGAATCTCCGGATTTTGATGCACCTGTTACATTATCCCTGTTTAAGAAAATATATGCTGCCATAACAATTGCAACTACAGACAAAACTGTTGTTGTAACAACCAGTGCTCTTCTTTTTTTATACCTACTTCCGTTTTTAAAATGATACCTGCTCATCTTTCCTCCTATTATGTTCAGCCACAAAGTTGTGATTAATTATGCGTTTTCTTTTAAATTTTCTAAAATAATAAAAGTATTATTACTAAAGCAACAGCATCTAATTTTAACACTATTGGTACATTAGATTCAAATACATTTTAATTAATATTTTCTTAAATTCAGTTTTATTATTGACATTTCCGTTACATATCTGTCATTTATTACTGCTTGCTGTTTTCAAACATCAATCTGCAATTATCCGCCCTGTATTTGGAAATTATATATTCCACTGCCTGTCCGCTCTTTGAAAAAAGAGTATTCTGAAGCTTCATGAGGGGCTGTCCCGGTTGGATCCTCAACAAAGGCGAATCATTGTTATCGGCAAATACCATTTCCAGAATGCTTTTACTTTTTTCAGGAATAAGAGGATATTTTCCCCTCAGAATATCAATTGAGGATTTTCCGTCTTTCAGCTGGTTTACAATATCCGGGAACAGATTTACAGGGATATAGGATTTATTGAGCGAATAAACTTCACTGGCCTGATTATTTATATAGGATAAATAAGTAATTACGGCTACAGGCATACTGCTGTTATAATTAAAAATATTGTTCAGCGTGTCAATTGATGAACTTTCAATTACAGAAATATCGATTATATTTTTCCCTGCAGGAGCCTGGCAGTCAAGTATTGAATCTGTGAATCCCGTATAGTTTTTGATATCTATAACATTTTTACGGCCGTATACAAAAGTTCCTTTTCCCTTTTCCTTGTATAGATAACCGCTGTTTGTCAGCTCGGTTATCGCCTGTCTCACCGTAGGCCTGCTGATATCATACAGCTGACAGAGATCCTGCTCGGAGGGAATCTGGGTGTTGGGTGCATATTCATTATCTTCGATCTTTTTGATTATCAGGTCTTTAAGCTGCAGGTACAGAGGAATGCTGCTGAATTTATTTATCATATGTACTCTCCAATCCGGTTTAATCCAAGTTAAACCCAGTTATGCTTTTGTCTTGTGTAATTTAATCCTAACAAAAAATAAAAGATAGGATGATGTATTGACATCCTATCTTTTATTATATCAAACTTAAATTTAACATCAATAGGTCTTGGACTCTATACCCTCAATTCAACCTTTATGTCGGCAGGTTCACTGCCGGCAAGTACAGGCTTGACTTCGTTTTCTATAAATTCCACAACCTGCTCGGAGCTTCTGCCGATGTAGTTCTTTGGCTCGAGTACGGCTTTAAGTGCTTCCAGAGACATCCCGAACAGCGGATCGGCAGCAATTCTTTCAATCAGGTCATTGGCCTCGCCATCCACCTTAACACGCTTACCCGCTTCCATTGAGTGCTTTCTGATCTGCTCGTGCAGCTCCTGTCTGTCGCCTCCGTGTTTTACAGCCTCCATCATTATGTTTTCAGTAGCCATGAAGGGCAGCTCATCCATAACATGTTTGTGAATGACCTTGGGGTAAACAACAAGACCGCTTGCGACATTTATATATATATTAAGGATGGCATCAATTGCAAGGAAAGCCTCAGGTACTGAAATTCTTTTGTTTGCCGAGTCATCCAGAGTTCTTTCAAACCATTGTGTGGAAGCGGTTATTGCAGGATTCAAAGCATCTACAATAACATATCTTGCCAAAGAGGAAATTCTCTCACATCTCATGGGATTCCTTTTATAAGCCATGGCGGATGAACCTATCTGCTTTTCTTCAAAGGGTTCCTCCATTTCCTTCATGCTCTGGAGAAGTCTCATGTCGTTGCTGAATTTATAGGCGCTCTGGGCAATACCGCTGAGAACATTTAAAACCCTGCTGTCCAGCTTTCTGGGGTAGGTTTGGCCCGACACGGCAAAAACTGCTTTAAAGCCCATTTGGTCGGCAATAAGCTGTTCAAGCTTTTTAACTTTTTCATGGTCACCGTCAAACAGGTTTAAAAAGCTCGCCTGTGTGCCGGTTGTGCCCTTTGAGCCCAGCAGCTTCATATTTTCGATTGCATGCTCCAGGTCTTCCATATCCATCAGGAGCTCCTGGATCCAGAGAGTAGCTCTTTTGCCCACCGTCACAAGCTGTGCCGGCTGGTAGTGGGTAAAACCCAATGTGGGCATATTCTTGTATTCCAGGGCAAAATCCGAAAGTTTTTTTATAAGAATGAGCATTTTGCTTTTTACAAGCTTCAACGCCTCGGTCATAACTATAATATCCGTATTATCCCCGACATAACAGGAGGTTGCTCCAAGATGAATGATAGCCCTGGCATCGGGACACTGCTCACCGTAAGCATGTACATGGGACATAACATCGTGCCTGAATTGTTTTTCATATTGTTCGGCTGCTTCATAATTGATATCATCTTTCATTTTCTTCAGTTGTTCAATCTGGGCATCGGTAATATTCAGGCCAAGCTCTTTTTCCGCTTCAGCCAGTGCTATCCAGAGCTTTCTCCAGGTCTTGAATTTCATATCGGGTGAAAATATCTGCTGCATTTCGCTGCTTGCATATCTTGCATTAAAAGGACTTTCATAAACATTTTTCATCATTGTAATCTCCTTCCGTCACCGGATATATTATACAACAAAAACCGAATATTTGCATCAAAAATATTAAAAATGTTCGGATTATTTCTTTTCAAAAAAAGTGCGGGATACAAATCCCGCTTTAGACATTTATGAATATTAGAACGTATACGGAATACTTTCTAAACTCATGTAAAATTATATGCTTAATCGCTTATTCGTTCAAGCCATTTCTAAAAATTTCTTTGCAGAAACCAGCTGAATACTGATACCGAATATCTCTATAGCCTTTTTAAGCTCTTCTACAGGCGGCAGCGTGGGAGCTATTCTTATATTTCTGTCCTTTGGATCTTTTCCGTAAGGATAGGTTGCTCCGGCTTTTGTAAGGACCACCCCTGCTTCAAGCGCAAGTTTTTCAACCTCCCTGGCACAGTTATCCAGAGTATTCAGGCTGATGAAATATCCCCCGTTGGGTTTGTTCCAGGAGGCAATTTCCTTATCTCCCAGTTCTTTTTCAAGGATTTCAATAACTATATCAAATTTTGGACTCAAAATATTTGCATGCTTTTTCATGTGCTGATTGATACCGTCAAGATTTTTAAAATATTTAACATGTCTCAGCTGATTTATTTTGTCATGTCCGATAGTCTGGATGGTCATGCTTTTTCTGATACCGTTAAGGTTTTCAACACTTGCGGCCATCATGGCTATTCCGGCTCCGGGGAAACTGATCTTTGAGGTTGAGCTGAAAATATATACCATGTTATCATTTCCTGTAACCTTACAGGCAGTCAGTATGTTTTTTAATTCGTCCGGCTTGTCGGATAAATGATGTACGCAATAGGCATTATCCCAGAATACTCTGAAATCCTTTGCTTTAGGTTTTAAAGCCGCAATTCTGTCGACCACCCTGTCGGAATAGGTAATTCCATCCGGATTGCTGTATTTGGGAACACACCACATACCCTTGATGCTTTCATCCTCTGAAACAAGTTTTTCAACCGCATCCATGTCAGGACCGTCCTGCTTCATGTCAATGGTAATCATTTCGATGCCAAACAGCTCGCAGATTGCAAAATGGCGGTCATATCCCGGGCTTGGACATAAAAACCTGACCTTGTCCAGCTTTGACCAGGGAGTGCTTCCAAGGATGCCAAGTGACATGGCTCTTGCAACTGCATCGTACATCAGGTTCAGACTTGAGTTCCCGCCTATGATAATTTCACTTTTATCTACATCAAGCATTTCAGCAAAAAGTGCCTTTGCTTCTGGAAGACCGTCGAGAACACCATAATTGAAGGTATCGGTGCCATCGGCAGCTTTACGAAGCTCCCTTGAAGGAATATCAAGAATTTCCATGCTCATGTCAAGCTGTTCCGAGCACGGTTTACCTCTTGTCATATCAAGCTTTAGCTTTTGCTCTTTAAATGCATTATATCTTTTTTCAAGTTTTTCGATTTCGTTTTGAAGTTCATTTTTGGATAATTTACTGTAACTTTTCATTATCTTCTCCTCTCAAAAACAGTGTTAACCAATAACAATTCTAATACATATTATTCTTGTTTGCAAGTTTATTGACTCCTTTATTCAAAAAATTATTTACCGGCAAACAAAATAAAATATAAAAGAATAATTATGCAAGTATAGTCCAATTAAACTGCAGTTATTTGGAAAAACTAAAAAGTTATATAATTCTCCTGAACATCAGTTACGGATAGCAAAAAGCGGCCGGAACTCCCGTTAAATCAATTAAGGAGCCGGCCACCTGAAATCATAAAAATTATTATGTCACATATTATGTTACAGATAGTATTACCGTAAAGTTAAAGTACGCTTTTTATCACTCTCATAAAGTTTTCCCCGGCAATTTTTTTAACCAGGGCTTCACTGTAGTTCAGCTTGAGAAGTTCATTCAGAAGATTGGAATAGCATTGTACGCCTTCCAATCCTTCTGGGGTAGATTCAATACCGTCAAAATCAGAGCCCAATCCGAGAGTGTCCTCACCTGTAAGAGCTATAATGTATTCAATATGTGCAAGTGCATCCTTCATTGAGGCCTTCCCCGTATTACTGAGGAATACCGGATACAGGTTAAGTCCCGTGACACCTCCGTTTTTCTTAAGGGCAAGCAATTGCTCATCGGTGAGGTTTCTGGGATGATTGCATAATTTTTTTGAATTCGAATGTGATGCAATGATAGAGGAAGCTGTCAGTTTAATCACGTCCCAGAAACCCGCTTCCGATATATGTGAAACATCTACCAGCATTCCAAGTCTGTTCATTTCGGAAATTACTTCACGGCCAAAGGGTGTGAGTCCCCCTCCGGATATCCCGTCAATTACTCCGTCGGCTATCTGGTTTCTGTAGTTCCAGGTGAGTGTCATACCTCTCACACCCATTTTATACAGCATTCTCAAGGAGGCCGGACTTCCCTCCAGCGCTTCGCCGCCCTCGATTGTGAGAACGGCTGAAATCTTACGTTGTGCACAAGCGGCTTCTATATCGTTGTAATTACAGCATAACATTATGTCGTTTTTATTGTTTTCTATTTCCTGATACAGCCTGTCAATGATACTCAGAGTCCTCCTCAGCGCTCCCATTTTAGCATGTTCAGGGGAAATAAACGCTGCAAAAAACTGGACGTAGCTATCGTATTCCTTAAGCCTGCTAATATCAATGTGGCGGTTGTTTGTACGGAGTTCCTCCCCGTATTTCATTATGGTCGTAATGGTATCGCAATGAGCATCAACAATCAGCATTTATCTGTCTCCTTTTGATTAAAATTCTAAAATGCATCCTTTATATGGTTTATACTTTTAATAATGGATTTAGTGTCTTTTGTGAGCAGTATTTCGATAACATCAAACCGTACACATTTATATGTACTTCCTGTATTTGAAAGATAGATGGCGGCGATCTGATGTATTTTCCTCTGCTTTGCTGTTGTCACCGACTCTCCGGGAGAACCACAGGTGTCGGAGCGTCTGGTCTTAACCTCTATAAAACAAATATATTCGGCATCTCTTGCAATTATATCTATTTCACCCAAACGACCGACTCTGTAATTGGTTTTTAGTATTTCATATTCATTTTCAAGAAGGTACTGAACTGCTTTTTTCTCACCGTCAGCACCCAGCTTCCTGGTGTTTACTCCGGCCGTATTTCTCACCTTCTTTCAATGTACTCATAATCTTTTAACAATCTCAGCTTTGATTTATAGCTTCATCTCCGTAGCTTTTGTCCACACTGCCTATGAATATGAGAATTTCGGCAACCACGTCATAGACCTCCGGTGGTATCTGTTCACCGATTCCAAGTGCCGAAAGGGTTTTAGCCAGATTTGTATTCTGATATACAGGTATATCGGCTTCAGTTGCTTTTTCGATTATTTTTTCGGCTACTATTCCCTTTCCGGTGGCAACCACTTTCGGGGCGTCATCTGTCCCGGGAGAATACTGCAGAGCTGCTGCATGCCTTATGCCTTTCCTGTTTTTATCCTTGTCCTGCAAATTCCCACCGCCTATAGTAATTTAATATCCCCAATAACATTAATTGTACATATTGCATTTGCAATCCGAACTGTGAACCGTACTATTTAAGTAAGCGCTTTTCGTGCCCACCATTGCTTGAAGTTAGTATGGAAGTACTGGTATAATCAGTAATAATTATTACCTGAAAAATTATCCAATAACTGGCACAACGCTTAAATTTTTAAATAAAAACATCAATGTTACTGGAGCTTTTAATAAATTCCTTTTTTGCCTCCGATTCAAAATTAACAATATTAATGGGCTCATCCATAAGCCTGTAAGTAAAGTCCACAAGCCTGAAGCCTTTTTCAAGCAAACCGTTGTAAAGCTGTTTGTGGTGTTCCTTTAATACAGGAAATACCTCACTGTTTTCAAGCCTGAAATTTGTGCTTATGTTCCTTTTGTCAACACTGAGCAAGGTATCTATCCTTCCGATATTATTACTGTCCAGTGATATAAGTACAGTCATATTGGAGGGGTCAAGTTTTTTGGACTTGGAGCCCTTTTTCAGCATATACAGCTCACCGGTGGTATTTTGATTGAATATACTTAATGGAAGCTGCACATACGAACTGTAATTATTGAGCTGATTAATAAAATTCACATTGCTTTCCAGATTGTTCACTATTGTGGCAGCAGCTTCCCTCATTCCCTGAGGCAGCTGCTGCAATGTGCTTTTAAGAGTCTGCAGGGCACTGTCCATGTCTTTATATAGCTTGACAGGATTAATATTTTCGCTGGTTTCATCAATCCTGACAAACAGACTTTTAAGAGTTTTTACAGCAGCTGCGAATACCCTTTCCTCGCCGGCAAGCTGCTTTGCTGCCGCCAGTTCATCACCGGACAGCTTTCCTGAGTTCATAAGCGCAGTCAGTTCCTTATTGAACGTATTTAATAAAGTTAATTCGGATTTGCCGGGGATTGTTTCACCCTTTAGTATGTTAACCAGCTTTTCAGCCGTTGAGTTTAAGTCCGGATTATCTGTCTTGTTTATATTCCGGCTTATATTGCCGTCACTATTAGGATTAATTCCCAACTCGTTATTTATTGTATTGTTGGCCCCATTCCCGGCAGAGTTTCCGGCAATACCTGCTTTATCACCGGTTTCCACAAGTAAATTACCTGTTTTGACCGCTGTGCTAACCTCTGGTATATTAGCTTTACCTGATGGGTTTACTTCTCCATTGACCGGTTTACCAGCCGGTTCTGCGCCCGAATCGGTTAGCTTGACTGCTTGACTTGTTTCCCCACTGTTTATCTTATTAAGAACTTCCCTGCCGGCCAGCTCAACAGTCGCCTGTGTATTTGAGGAAATCCCGGGCGCTTTTCCGTTTGCGGCAGTATTGGCCGCAGCTTTAGCCTGATCGCCTCCGGCAGCCGGAGTGCCGGTATTTTGAATTGTCGGATTACTGGTTCCCTCCCCGCCTTTTGTGGTTAATTCACCTTTTTCCGCCAGCGAAGCTATGATTTTGTGCACCAGCTTGTTTAAAGCAGAAGTGTCTGCCGCTGGTTCAGTATTGCCTTTAACCTGTGAATCCAGCAATTTTGCAAGTTCCGAGATATCATTGCTGAGCTTTAGCCGGCCGGCCAAAAGACTCTGCAGCTTGTCTATATTGTTTGTATCTTCCGACAGCCTTGAAGCAGTCAGAAAAGCTGCTTCGTTTGGCTTTAAGTCAGCATTTGCCTTTAGCAGCTCTGTCATTTTGGCAATATTCTCTGTTGTGACAGGTAAATTTTGCTCGGTCAATGCCTGCGCAATTTGCAGGTTCTGTTCGGTAAGAGGCAGTTTAAGAGCAGTCAGCGTATTCTTAATATTTTCAAAAGCCTTATCGGTTTGAGGCTGTATTGCTTTTTCAGCAGCATCAAAAGCCGGCCGGTCGTCAACAAAACCCTTAAAGGTCAAGTTCACAAATTCACCTTCAGCTGCCTCAACCGGTGCTGCTGCGGCACCTGTCACTACCGTACCGTCGGAAAATTTTAAAGTCAGCTCACTTCCGGAATTCTCAAGAATCTGAACTCTGACATTGTCACCCGGCTTTAATTTGCCCATTGTGTCAGAACCGTTATAGGTTGTATTTACTGCCGCAGATGTAAAGCTATCTATTCTCAAACCATATCACCCCACAATATATCAATCGGTAAAGTTTTTTACAAAGCTTAATCTATGTATCGGACAAAGTCCGAATTTTTTAATAGCGGAAATATGCTGGGGTGTTGCATAGCCTTTATGTACTGCAAATCCGTATTCCGGATACATGGGGTCAAGTTCTTTCAAAATTCTGTCCCTGGTCACTTTTGCCAGAATTGATGCGGCCGCAATTGAAAAACTAAGACTGTCACCTTTAATTATGGGGACTTGTTTTGCCTTAATATTTTCAAGCCTGACTGCATCCAGTAAAATGCAGTCCGCCGGCGGCTTTAGTTGTTCAATGGCTCCTGCCATGGCTTTTTTTGTAGCATTTAATATATTTATGTCATCTATGCACTTTTCGTCAATGGCCTGTATTCCATAGGCAAGTGCCTTTTCCTTAATTGTTTCAAACAAAGCTTCTCTCTGTGCCTCGCTCAATTTCTTGGAATCATTTACACCCTCTATAGTCACACCTTCCGGGAAAACCACAGCCGCCGCAACAACAGGGCCTGCCAGTGGTCCTCTGCCGGCCTCATCCACACCCGCTATGTATCTGAACCCTTCTTCCCGGGCCTGTTTTTCAAAGGACAGCAGCTTTTCAAGCCTCTCTGCTTCTGCTTTCTGCTTTTCCTTAAGCCTATAATATCTTTCAAGGAGCTTTGCGACTCCCGAGCCCTGGTTCCCGAAAGTCAAAAGATAGTCAATTGCCTCATCCACCGACTTTTCCCGAATCTGTTCCTGTATTTCCTTAAGGGATAATTTTACCATACTTCCTCCCCGACTGAATTTTCGCATAATTTTATTAACTATGTATACTTTACTACAGAATTAAGGTGTTGGCTAGTGTCATAATATATTGAATTCAGTTGCATTTCGTCATTGGAATAACGGATCAAATATGTTATAATTTCTATAATTGGGATATAAAACCGGAGGTAAAAAATGAAAGACATAATGAAAAATTCTTATGGCAAAATGGTAATCATTCTCTGTTTTCTGTTTATTCTGTCCTTTAATTTCGGCTATCTTCAAACTGCCAACGCAGAACCTGATACACTGAATGATTCACTGAATTTGGAGCAGGTCAAACTGAATTGGATTGTTCCGGGCAGTGGTGACCAGGAGGACAATGACGCAGTCGAAAAGGAAATAAATTTATATCTTGAGGAAAAAATCAATGCCACTCTTGATCTGGTTACCTGTTCCTGGGGTGAGTATGACACAAAATTGAGAACCATCATTGCGGCCGGTATGCCTTTTGATATCAATTTCACTTCAAATTGGTCTGCCGACTACAGAAAACTTGCATCATATTCAGTTTACAAGGATATCACCGATATGCTTGACACCTATGCTCCCAAAACCAAAGCCCTGCTTGGTAAAGATATTTTAAAAGGTGCCGAAATCAATGGCCGCATATACGCTGTCCCTGTATACAACTCATCTGTTGCCGATAGTTATGGCATTCTCCTTAACAATAACCTTGTTAAAAAATACAAAATAGTTACCACCAAAATAAAAAAATTGCAGGACCTGGAGCCAATTCTCAAAACCATTAAGGCCGGGGAGAAAAAAACAATTGCCTTCTATCCCTTTTTTAAATCGGGAAGCGACGGTGTGATTAACACGCTCAACTATGATAAGCTTATCTATGAATCTCCCGGAGCAGTTTTAAGAGATGGAAAGAGTACCAAAGTGATAAACGAATTTGAATCCAATGATGCTCAAACTCTGTTTTCATTAATGAATAAATGGTATAAGGCAGGTTATATTCCAAAGTCGGCCTCCGACTCTCAATTCTACGTAAAAAATAATAAAAATATTTTTGCAATGTATTCAAAGCTCTCTCCTGTTACCTGTGAATACTTATTATCAGACGACAATATTGATATGGTTCCTGTTCAGCTTGGCAATTCTGCAATCACAACAACCGGTGTTACTACCCTGATGCAGGCAATATCATCCGAATCGGAAAATCCCGAACGTGCACTGATGCTGCTGGAACTGGTAAATACCGACAAAAAGCTCTCCAACCTTATTAATTTCGGTATAGAAGGATTGCATTACAAGAAAACAGGAACAAATACCATTACTCAACTGCCAAAAGGTAAAAGCAGCTATAATCCTTCCACTCCGTGGATCTTTGGTAATGAGACCCTGACCTATTCCCTGCCCGGGAGAAACCCTGATGTCTGGAAAAAACTTGATGAAAGCGTTAAAACTTCAGTTGCCTCCCCTTTGCTTGGCTTTGCATTCGATCCCGCTCCGGTATCGGAAGAAGTATTAAAAATAGGGAATATCCGAAATAAATATCTTACGGACCTGTCCTTTGGAAAAGTCAATCCGGCTACAACACTTTCCAAAATGAACAGTGAAATGAAAAAAGCCGGCCTGCAAAAGGTATTGACCGAAATGCAGAAACAGGTGGATAAATTTAAAAATATAAAATAATAATAATACTTTACTGAGCCTCTGATACACATTTAAAAGATAAAAACCACAGGTATTGATATTCTGCGGTATTGCGCATGAATCAATTCCTGTGGTTTGTTTTTAGAATTCATATGGAACGCATATTTTAATTTGAAATTCAGTTACTCTGCCAGGTCAGTATCTGCCTTTGCGTCTGCTTTCGTATCCGTTTTTGCATCTGATCCAGCTTCTATATCCACCCTTGTCTCTTCCCTGTCTCCGGGCTTTTCAAGAGTTATTCTGCCGATTTTTCCGCCCCTGAACTCATCAAGAACTATGGCAGATATCCTGGAATAGTCGATCTGTCCTTTTGAAATAATACAGCCTCTCTTTCGGGCAACCGTTTCCAAAAGCTCCAGAGGTTCAATATCCTTCAATATTTCGGAATCAAGCTTGAATCTGGCACAAAGTTCGGCCGGATAGTTTTTTGAAAGCCTGGCGAGCAATTCCATGGCAGCTTCACCGGTATCCATTATGTCGTCTTTTATTGCACCTGTAAAGGCCAGATTCATACCTACTTCCTGATCCTCAAACTTTGGCCACAATATACCCGGAGTGTCCAGCAATTCTATTTCCGAATTAATCCTTATCCACTGTTTTCCTCTTGTGACACCGGGCCTGTCCCCTGTTACAGCCGTTGCCCTTCCCACAATCTTATTTATGAAAGAGGATTTACCCACATTTGGAATACCAACTACCATGGTTCTTACAGGGGTAAAGAGCTTCCCCTTTGCCTTATCTCTTTCAATCTTTTCCGACATGAGCTCTCTGGCACGGGCTTTTACTTCATTCAAACCCTTGCCGTTTATTGAATTTATCAAAATGCATTTTATTCCCTGCTCGGCATACCATTGTACCCATTGTCCTGATATGCGCTCGTCTGCAAGATCGGATTTATTAAAAGCAATAAGTCTCGGCTTATTATTTATCAAAGTATTAATTTCGGGATTTCTGCTGCTGAAAGGTATTCTGGCGTCAAGCAGTTCTATAATGACGTCAACCAGCTTTAAATTTTCGGCAATAAGCCTTCTGGTCTTAGCCATATGTCCCGGAAACCATTGTATATTCATCTGATTCTCCTTTGTATAAAGTTGTCCGCTTAACCGGAGGCTACTTTAGTCCGCCGAATTTTGATAAAGGCCAGATTCTCAGTACGGCCTTACCGATAACAGAATCCACGTCTATTGGTCCTACCTCGCTGGATCTTGAATCCAGACTTTGTTCTCTATTATCACCCATTACAAACAACTTATTCTCAGGAACAGTAAAAGGAAGCTGCATGCCTTTTGACTCGGTAATTCCTTTTACATAGGGCTCTTCAAGCTTTTTATACTCATTTTCGCCGGGAGCTTTTCTATAAACAAAACCATCCCGTATATCAATCTGATCCCCGGGCAGGCCGATAACCCTCTTTATATAATCCACTTCACCAGGATTTCTTATGGGTAAATACCTGAAAATATTTTTAAATTGTCCTTCTTCATGCATAAACACGATTATATCACCGTGTTTGGGCTCACTGAAAAAATATCCGGTTTTGTAAACAATGACGTTATGTCCTTCAAACAGCGTATTTTCCATAGATACCATATTTACCTGGTAGGTTGAAAAAATGAACGCCTTTATCAGCATGGATATCAATACTGCTGCAACAATAACAATAGCCCACTCAAAAATTTCTCTGCCTATAGAATTTTTTTTCTTTGGTTTTATATCAGAAGACTGCTTGTCTTTATTTTCAGTATTCAATTTTTCTGATTTTTCTTCATTATTCTCATAGCTTTGATTCTCCATAGGAAACACCTCGTAGACTTTTATTTATTTAAAAAACATCAAACCGTTTCTATTATATATAAAAACACAAAATTATACAAATTACAATTATTTAACATCACAAAAAACTAAAACGGTAAATTTATCCCCCGGAACAAACTAAAAACCTAGAGACGTTACCGCCTCTAGGTTTTCTGCTGTGTTCACACCGAACACGTATGACTTATTTAGTGTCAAGTCTTTCCTTAACTTTGGCAGCCTTACCAACTCTGTCACGCAGATAGTATAGTTTAGCTCTTCTAACAACACCTTTTCTAACTACATCGATATGATCGATTCTTGGTGAGTTAACAGGGAAAATTCTTTCAACACCAACACCGTAGGATACTCTTCTTACAGTAAAAGTTTCTTTTAAACCCGAACCTTTCAAAGCTATAACAGTACCTTCGAATACCTGGATTCTTTCCCTGGTTCCTTCTTTAATCTTAGCATGAACCTTAATAAAATCACCAATTTCCAATTTAGGAAGGTCAGTTCTTATCTGTTCATTTTCAATTGACTTCAATATATCCATTTGTAAATTCCTCCTTCCTCTCCTAGATGTTCGTGCATCTGTACAACCCTGTGCAGAGGACCATCCGTATTACACACGCAGAATATTATAGCATAATGTTTAATAAACTGTAAAGATTTTTTTGATTTTTTGCCTGTAACTATCAGTTTTGCAGTTCGGGTGCTACTTGCTAAAGTCCCTGTATAACAGGCTCGGCTGAATGCCGGTATTGTTCTGGTATTTGCCGCTGGTGTATTTTTCGTATTCTCCTTCAATTGAATGATAGTAAATCTGGCATATTTCAACATCAGGATAAACCTTTATCGGCTGGATGCAATAAATCTCCAGGGTCCAATACCCCGAAAAGCCCACATCTCCAAACCCGGCCGTCACATGAATAAAAAGCCCAAGCCTTCCGATTGAAGATCTGCCCTCCAGCATGGGCACATAATTTTCCGTCCTTGTATATTCTTTTGTTCTGCCCAGATAAAGCCTATGAGGTTCCAATACCAGACCTTCATCGGGTATGACAAGATTTTTAGCTTTGTTTTCCTTCTTCATATCCAGACACATATCCTCATATACCAGCAATTCATTGTGCAGTTTCAAATTGTAACTGTTGGGATTCAGCTGAGCCGGGTTGAAAGGTTCAATAAAAATATCCCGGTCCAATCTGTTTTGTATTTCCTTACCTGACAAGATCATATTTTTCCCCTCCCGCTATTTCCATATCTACGATTTATCCGCATTATCCGCAGCAAAAACCACTCCTGCATCTTTTCTGGCCCTTACAGCAGTTTCGGTAACTGTCAGGGAGTGGTCCAGCAATCCGTAACATTTTTTATAGTCACTGTTTTCATATATATCGGCAAACTCTTTTATTTCATACACAAACCTATTGGATCCAGCATGATAATTATGCGTTTCAACACTGTCACCTGTTCCAATCTCAAATGAAGTACAACTGTTAACCGGGCTATTTACCCTTATATACCCCTTTGTTCCCTGGATAATTGCAAAATTGGGGCTATAGGTGTCCTTTGCCCCCGTGCACTCACATATAAAGTCATCATATCTGAGAATAACAATGCCCGATGTATCAATGCCGTTACCTGCAATGTTGGCTGCATATTTTACTTCCCTTGGGCTGCCGAACAAACCGATTACAAAGTGTAGATTGTAAATGTTAATATCCGCCAGGGCACCTCCTGAAAATTCAGGGCTGAAAATATTTGTTACCTCCCCCAACAGAAATTTGTCATACCTGCTGGAATACTGAGAATAATTACATTGCACCAGTTTCAAATCTCCTATTCTTCCAATATGCTCTTTTACCTTCTTATAGTTTGGGAAATGTATGGTTGTAATTGCCTCAAATAAAAACAATTCCTTATCCCGAGCCAGCTCTATCAAGGTTTTAGCTTCCTCCACCGTAGATGTAAACGGCTTTTCGCATATTACATGTTTTCCCTTCTGCAAGGCCTGTAAGGCCTGCTTGAAATGAAGACTGTTTGGAGATGCTATATAAATAAAATCAACGTCACCGTCGGAAAGTAATTCATCGTAATCTGTGTAAATGCTTTTTACATTGAATTTATCCGCTAACGCCCTGGCCGTTTCTTCCTTTCTTGAAAAAACAGCCGTACATTCAACATTCTCCACCTGTTCTATTCCTGTTAAAAAATCTTCAACAATGGCTCCGGTTCCCACAGTACCTATTTTCATTGACTTACCTCGTATTTAAGTATTTTGACTGCAATATTTGGCTCTACTGATTTATATTATAATAGGAGTGCCGCAAAATTGAAACAATTTCAATTATTCCACCCTCCCATCATCAATATCAAACTCTGAACTTTTTTCACTTCTGATTTCAATCTTCATACTCATCCTCCAATTACATCATCTAAAACTTTCCTTTTGCAAAATTCTTCTGATGCTTTGATAACTGGCGCCCCCATTGTTTTTCCTGGAGTCTCAGTTTTCCGTCCTTCTTTGACTCCATAAAAGTAATTTCCTTTTGTAGTTTCAGCCAGCTCTCCCACCTCTTCTTTTCAAGTTTTTCAGTTTCCAGCGCCTCCCTTACTGCACATCCCGGTTCATCCCGGTGTTTGCAATCGTGAAAGCGGCAATTCAGAACAAGTTCTTCAATGTCTCCGAACATAATATCCATACCTGTGTCGGAATCCCATAAGGAGAGCGTTCTCATTCCGGGAGTATCAAGGATCAGCCCTCCTTCCGGCAAAAGTACAAGTTCCCTGTGTGTGGTAGTATGTCTGCCCCTGCTGTCGTCCTCACGTATTGACTGCGTCTTAAGAATTTCCTCTCCGGCCAGGGTATTTACCAGCGTCGACTTGCCCACTCCGGACGAACCCAATAATGCCACTGTTTTGCCGGGCAGCAGATATTTCCTTATATCTTCGATACCCTGCCCTGTCACAGAACTGACGGCATGAACCTCAACACCGGGAGCTGTGCCGTATACCATGCCCAGCTTTTCACCAGTATCCTCACAGCAATCCGCCTTTGTCAGCACTACCACCGGCACAGCACCGCTGTCCCAGGCAGCAATCATATAGCGCTCCAGTCTTTTCATGTTAAAATCCCTGTTAAGCGATTGAATAAGAAAAACGGTATCTGCATTTGCTGCCACAATCTGTTCCTTAACCTCAATGCCGGCTGCAGCTCTTGAAAACTTCGTTTTTCTTGTGAGAACAAATCTGATCAAGATGTCCGCTCCCTGAACCGTTTCAAGGCCGACCCAATCTCCTACAGCCAGTTGAAGGCTGTTTTCCCCTTTCTGCAACGGTCTGTTGACGGTCAGCTCACCTGAGTGTGTCATAACCTTCAGCTGCTGTCCGAAGTCAGCAGTAATACGCCCCGGGAACATTGCCGCAGCTGCCCTTTCTTTCCATTGGGTTTCAAAAAAATCATTCCATCCATAATCTTTTATATTCATCAAAAATCATCCTTTATAAATTTCTTTTCGTCCTGTCTGCGTTTCTTTTTGTTCTTCAGGTTGTTTTCCTGAACTCTTGTCCTGGGATTTATAGCCCAACTGCTGCGTATTTCCTTCATATAATCAAAAGTAGTTTTCTTTTTTGCCATATTAGCCTCCATGAGCCGCATTGCGGCTACAATTTAAATGAAATTTGTTGACTCACAGGTTACATATATTAATAGCATTCCACAACGAGCAAAATTTCTTGATATTTCAGTGGCTTAAACTTAAAATAAGACATAAAAATTCCGCAGATAACGACCACCTGCGGAATATAAATAGTTTTTTATTGTCTGGTTTATATTTATCTTGTTAAACATTCTATTAAAAGTTTTTAGAAAACTAAACTTAATTTTTTATTTTCCCAGACAATAAAAAAACACGCTACTTATGCGTGCCAACTACTACTCAATAACAAATCAGTTCATCAAATAATTATACATAAACCGTTCATTACCATCGTATTTAATTGCATCCACCATTCAGTTGCTCGAAAGAAGCCGCACCGGAACAAAGCTGCTAAAAACTCCTTTGCACCGTGCCATTATTAAATTAACAAAGAGCCACCCCAACAATTAATTTTAATGACATACTACAACAACTCCTTTCTCTAAATAATTTATTACTTTTTAATGGTATTACTTTTTGATTATAAGGGATATTTCCATTCAATGTCAATAGCAATATACGTTCAAAAAACATATTATGTATTGAATGAATAACTTTTGTATAAATTATATACCATTGCTCAATAATATAAAACGAGGTGGCTTTACTGTGGCAAAATATATAAAGAATCCGATACCTATAGAGGCAATTGAATACAAACCCGGCCTGGAAGACGGTTTTGACGATATGGATAGCGCTTTTAATGCGGGTTTGGATGTGATACATTATGAAAATCCGGTTGATGCGGATAAAATCCCTTTTATTATTACTTTGGAAGGAAAGCACTATATTAATAAAGGCGATTATATAATAACCGGTATTGACGGCGAACGGTACCCGTGTAAAAGAGAAATCTTTTTTAAAACCTATTCCCCGGTCAATATATAAACATGTTCAAAAGTATGTGATAACCTCTTAATATAAAGCATAATATAAAGGATTATATTATGCTTTATCCGACTTTATAAGACTTAATTCAATGCTCTTCCAGTTTCTGTTTTCCTTCTCAAGAATAGAATTAACTATAAATATGAGAAGTTCCCTCTTGTTTTCATCGTTATAGGGATTACAGTTATTTATATAAAGAACTTTCTGGTGCTTTAGTGCTTCCGCTACTGTTCGATACTCTATCCAGAGCTTGTGATATCCAAAAGTGGTATTTAAAGCCGTAACTATTGTAATAGACGACCCCATCAGAGCCACAATATATTTTGCAGGAACAAAAACATCAATAAATAATGCGGTAAA
Source organism: Bacillota bacterium (assembly GCA_023392075.1). GTDB lineage: Bacteria > Bacillota > Clostridia > Acetivibrionales > DSM-1351 > Ruminiclostridium. The sequence goes on from JAEVZU010000277.1 coordinate 34,854, forward strand.
CGGAATCAATGCGGATATTATTATATCCAGCAAAACAAGACAGGTATACCGTTTTTTATTTGTTACCGACTTATGGTCATAATAAGCCAGATAGCTATTGAGATAATTTTCAGCATTAATACCGTTTATATTATCCATATTTCCTCCCTGGTGATCCTCTAACATCTAAATTCATACATTGCCGGTGTTAAACTTCCCACCACTATATTTTAGATGTTACAGACTACTAGTGGTCTGTAACATCTAAAACGTATATTGTCGGCGAGGAAAATTTTTGCAGGATAAGGCAGGACGAAGGCAATACTGTATGTATTGACAAGGATGACAACGAAATCCTGCGGGAATTTAACCTTCGACAATATGTGACTTTTAGGTGTTACAGACTACTAATACTTCAAAATAAAGTTCCTGGCAATATCTGCCGCCATAGATTGAGATTCCGAGCAGAATACATTATTGTTAAGGATACATTGCGGAATTCTATACTCCTTTTCTTTTTGAATATTTGGATCAATTATAATCGAACATATCTCCCTAATATATCCAAGCTGGTACAATCTGATTGCTTCATTCAATTCGGACCTGACATATATGCTTTCAAGTGAACTGTTGGAAATAAAAACTATAAACAAATCCGTATCGCTTAATCTCTCGAGAATATACTCCATGGGCGTATCCACATTATAAGGCTGCAAAAAATAAATCAATCTGTATTTATCGGATAATACTGTCAAATCATCGATTACACCTTTAATGAAATCGTGGTCCTTACTGCTGCATGATAAAAAAATATTGATCATTCAAAGCCTCTCAAAATATGCTAAGAGTTATCAATATATTTTATTCCCGCTGCTTCGGATACATGTCATATAACTTCCATTTTTAGATTTCAAGTTTATTTCAGTACTGTTAAAATGAAATATTTGACAAAAATCGAATTTGTAAATATAACTTATAGTATACATATATTATTAATATGCTTTGCAATTCGTTGGCCGGATAAACCGGAGGCGGAGTTGGGGATCATTGGAAGGTGTCAACAGCATATCTGTAAGCTATGCTTCAAAAAAGCCATATTCAACTACAATCCGGATAAAATAAATCCGGACATCATAAAATATAATATTGAAAAACTCGGATTTTCAGTAAGTGAAAACCTGTCTGGAAGTTCCGAAAATAACAGCCATTGAAACGGCTGATATTGTCCTGCTGAATGATGATCTGACTGCTATTCCATAATCTATAAAGCTGTCAAGGCTGACAATGAGAAAAATAAGGCAAAATCTGTTTTGGGCAGTCATATATAATGCCATGGCAATTCCCTTTGCGGCAACCGGTCATTTAAACCCGGTCATTGCATCGGCTGCCATGGCACTGAGCTCACTGTGCGTAATTATGAATTCCCTGTTATTGTTTAGAAAAAAACTAACTCTATAGCTGTGAAAAAGCGTACTCTATAGCTGTTTTGGTCTCAGAAATATCCCTTTCAGTATGAGCATATGAAACAAACAGTGCTTCAAACTGTGAAGGAGCAATATAAATACCTTTATTCAGCATAAAGGAAAAATATTTTTTAAACTTATCCAGGTCTGATTTTACCGCACTGCTGTAATCTACAATCTCCCTGTCACTGAAAAAAACACTTAAAAGTGAACCGGCCCTGTTTATTCTTATATCAATCCCGTACTTGCCGGCAGCCTCGTTATATGCATTTTCCAGGGATTTGCCCAGGCAATCCAAACGCTGGTAGAAGTCCCCGGCATGTTTTATGGTCTTCAACGTACTTATACCGGCAGCTACCGCAACAGGATTGCCCGACAGTGTTCCTGCCTGATATACCGGACCGAGAGGCGCTATTCTCTCCATTATTTCTCTTCTTCCCCCGTATGCGCCAACAGGCATTCCTCCGCCGATAATCTTTCCCAAAACCGTCAGGTCTGGCTTTATGCCATACAACTCCTGGGCTCCCCCATAGGAAACACGGAAACCTGTAATTACTTCGTCAAAAATCAATAGTGCACCGTGGTTTTCCGTCAGTGTACGCAGCAATTTAAGAAAACCAATCTCCGGAAGCACCAATCCCATATTGGCAGCAATGGGCTCAATTATAACTGCTGCAATTTTGCTCCCATATTTCTTGAACAGCTCCTGTAAACCTTCCGGATCATTGTACACAGCTACCAGGGTGTTCCTGGAGTAATCCGCCGGTACTCCCGAACTGTCTGGCACTCCGGCGGTCAGGGCGCCTGAGCCGGCTTTGACCAGCAGGCCGTCACTGTGTCCATGGTAGCAGCCTTCAAATTTAACGATCAAGTCCCTGCCGGTATAACCTCTTGCTGCGCGTATGGCACTCATGGCAGCCTCCGTTCCCGAGCTGACAAGTCTGAGCATTTCCATGGAAGGAACGGCCTCACATATTAATTCGGCCAGCAACAATTCATTCTCGGTAGGCGCCCCAAAGCTTGTTCCATTTTCGGCAGCTTCCTGTATCGCCGCAATGACGGCAGGCTGTGCATGTCCCAAAATCATTGGACCCCAGGAGCATACGTAATCAATGTATTCGTTTTCATCAAGGTCAAAAAGCCTGGAACCCTTTCCTTTTTTTATGACGGGCGGCTTGAGACCAACCGATCCGAAAGCCCTGACAGGACTGTTTACTCCGCCCGGCATATAATTGCAGGCTTTATCAAACACTTCTTGAGATTTTATATTAATCATTGGAATATTTCTCCTATAGACTTTTTTATTTCAACCACGCTGCGGCATCAAGGGCAAAATAGCTGATAATTATATCGGCACCGGCTCTTTTTATCGCCGTCAGGGACTCAAGTGCAGCACCTTTTTCATCAATCCAGCCTTTCTGGGCAGCCGCCTTGATCATGCAGTATTCACCGCTGACATTATAGGCTGCCAGCGGATAGTCATATCGTGAAGCTGCCTCATGGATTATATCCAAATATGCAAGAGCGGGCTTTACCATTATTATATCAGCACCTTCCTCTATATCAAGCTCTATTTCCCTCATGGCTTCCTTCCTGCCGTGATAGTCCATCTGGTAGGTTTTTCTGTCTCCAAATGCCGGAGCGGAGCCGGCCGCATCTCTGAAAGGGCCGTAAAAGGCCGAGGCATATTTAGCGCTGTAGGCCATAATTGCCTTATCGGTAAAGGAACAGCCGTCAAGAGCCTTTCTTATGGCAGCGACTCTGCCGTCCATCATATCGGATGGAGCAATTATATCGGCACCTGCATCTGCCAGGCTGACAGCTGCTTTTGATAATATCTCCAAAGTCAGGTCATTATCTATTTTGTTGTCTTTTATAATCCCGCAATGTCCATGGCTGGTGTATTCACACAAGCACAGATCTGCCGACAGAACAAGTTCAGGAAACCGCTGTCTGGCCTGTCTGAGAGCCTTCTGGACAATACCGTCACTGCAGAAGGCACCCGTACCAACCTCATCCTTTTCATCGGGTACACCAAACAGAATCACACCCGGAATCCCCGCACTCTGCACCTTTTCCAGCTGGAAAAGCAGCCGGTCCACAGAATAATGATTTATGCCGGGCATTGAGGCTATTTCTCTTTCAATGCCTGTACCTTCTGCAACAAACATGGGATAAATAAAATCTTCCATACTTATATTTGTCTCTCTTACGAGTTTTCTCAGCCCGGGACTGGTTCTGAGTCTCCTGGGTCTTTTTATCAAATCCATTTTTACCTCCGGAAGCCTATTGTTGTTATAAGCATAGTTCATTAAAAATTGTCTTAAGTATTAAACCTTCTATTTTCGGAAAGTTCGATTATTTTATTTATTATTCCTTCTGAATTATATTGTTCGGCAACTGCAGTTACGGCAATTCCTTCCTCTGCAGCGGTACTGGCGGTGACCGGCCCGATACATACCATTTGGGCAGGCAGCTGCTTTATTCTTTCCTTCCCCAGAATGGCCACAAAAGCCTTCACTGCAGATGGACTCGCAAAGGTTATAATGTCGGCCCTTTCCAGCTCAGGCACTAAAAAATCCAGTTTGCCTTCCAAATTATTGGGTTCTGTTGTATAAACAGCTACTTCATCATATTTTATACCATTATTTTTTAAGCCCTCGGTCAATTCAGGCCTTGAAAGCTCCGAATCAATCAGCAGTATTTTATCCCTGCCGTCTATTTTTTCAAGTAATCCCGATAATAAATCTTTTGTTGAGTATTTCCCGGGAATATAATCCGGATACAAACCTTTTGAATTCAGTGCCTTTTCAGTGGCTGGCCCCACCACCGCAAGCCTGATGCCATAAAGCTTGCGGATATCTGTCTTCAGCTGCCTGAGCTGTTTGAAGAATATCTCAACACCGTTTGCACTTGTAAATATCAGCCAGCTGTACGAATCAAGCCTGTCCAAAGCCGTATGAAGCTGCTCGCCTTCCTGCACCTCGGTTATTTTTATAACAGGAAATTCAAGCACATGGGCTCCATGTGCTTCCAGACCTTTAATCAAAGTATCCGACTGTTCGGCAGGTCTGGTAACAACTACCCGATTACCAGAAAGAACTCCTTTTCCATACCAGCCAAGGCTCTCACAAAGTTCTGCAACCTGGCCTACAATGATAACAGCCGGTGATTTCACCCCGTATTGCTTACACTTTTCCATAATATCGGATAAGATACCGGTAACTACCCTCTGCCCGGGTCTTGTTCCGTTCTCAACAACTGCAACAGGTGTCCTGGGCGGTTTGCCCGAGCTCATAAGACCGCTGCAAATTTCGCCGATATTTTTTATCCCCATGAGAAAAACAAGAGTACCTTCCTGTTTTGCAAGTGTTTCAAAATCACATAACGGATTTTCAGCCGAATGGTGTCCGGTGATGATATGAAGTGATGAGGCATATTCCCTGTGCGTCACAGGTATCCCGGCATATGCCGGTACAGCTATGGCGGAGGTTATACCGGGCACAACCTCAAATTCGATCCCGTTTTTAAGAAGGTATTCGCATTCTTCGCCGCCCCGCCCGAATAAAAACGGGTCTCCGCCCTTCACCCGGGCTACGGTCTTGCCTTCAATTGCATACTTCACAAGTATTTTATTTATCTCTTTCTGCGGCACCTGGTGATGCTGAGGCTGTTTCCCCACATAGACAAATTCCGCTCCATTGCCGGCAAACCCAAGCACATTGCTGTCAATAAGCCGGTCATATACTATGACATCTGATTGCTTTATGGCCTCTGCCGCTTTTAAGGTCAAAAGCTTGTAATCACCGGGTCCAGCCCCTATAATATATACTTTTCCGGCCATAATCAGCAATCCCCCAGATTTCTTTGATTTTGTACTATAATATCGGCAAGCTTTTCTCCAAGAGAGACGGCTTGCTGCTTTTCTCCTTCAACCGCTGCCTTTAAAACTGCCCTGCCGTCGTTTACTGCCAGCATTCCGGCAATTTTCATTTCATTGCCGCTGATAACCGCATGTGCCGCAATGGGTGTGCTGCAGCCGCCGTTAAGACGGACCATGAAGCTCCTTTCTGCTTCCAGGGCCAACCAGGTGTCGGGGCTGTTTATTGAATTTACAAGCTCCTGCATTTTTCCGCCCTTCTTAACCTGAACACCTAGTATACCCTGCCCTATGGCAGGAATCATCTCCTCAACAGGAAAACAGCAGCTGCATTTTTCCGAAAGCCCCAGTCTTTTCAGGCCCGCTGCTGCAAGAACTATGGCATCATATTCACCTGCCGCAAGTTTATCCAGCCTGGTAAGAACGTTACCTCTCAACTGCCGTACGGAAAGGTCAGGTCTTAAAGCAAGCAGCTGTATCTCACGGCGGATGCTGCTTGTGCCTACTGCTGCCCCAAGCCTCAGTTCCTTCAGGCTCAGGCCGTCTGTTGTCACTAAAACATCCCGGGGATCTTCCCTCCCGGAAACAGCAGCAATTATCAATTGCTCCGGCATTACGGCAGGCATATCCTTCATACTGTGAACTGCCATATCAATTTTATCTTCAAGGAGTGCATTTTCTATTTCATTGACAAACAAGCCTTTTCCGCCTATCAGATCAAGCCTCGTATCCAGAAGAATATCACCCCTGGTTTTCATTCCCACAAGCTCAAACTTAAGTTCGGGGAACCTGCTTCCCAGCAGATTTACCATCAGTCTGCTCTGTGCAATCGCAAGTGCACTTTCACGGGTTCCCACCCTTATGATTCCATTCATAGTCCAGCCTGCCTCCAATAAATAATTTATCCGGTTAATCAAATTTCTCTTTGTACCGTTGCAGTACCTCATCTAATGCCTGAGGAGTAATTTCGCCCTTTGAATAGAACTCCTCAAGAACATTCCGCAGTACCTGCTCTTTTTCAGGCTGTGTCAGGCAGCTTTTGCGCACCCTGCTTCTGAAACCGGCAAGCATTTCTACAATTTCGGAATAATCTTCCTGAAATACCTCTTCCAAAATTTTTCTGATTTTTTTTGAAAGGGCGGGATATACGCCCGATGTTGATATTCCCATTGTTAATGGTCCTCTTTTAACTATTGACGGAAATATAAATGTACATTTTTCAGGATCATCAACAACATTTACAGGTATATTTTTATTTAAGGCATCTTCATATACCAGTTCATTTGTTTCTATTGATGAAGTGGCAGCCACAACCAGGTAAGCCTCATTAATATCATTTTTTGTATATGTTCTTTTTATAATTTTTAATTTATCCTGCTTTTCCAGCTCAATTAGTGAGCTGCATACTTCAGGAGCAATAATAATTATATCGGCTTCAAACCGCAGCAATATTTCAGCTTTTCTGTATGCAATTCCGCCCCCGCCCACTATTAAGCACCGCTTTCCCTTGAGGTCAACATACATTGGGAACATAGCCATTATTCAGTTACCCCCGTTTTATAATGCATAACAATATACGTTATACGTTTTAGATGTTAAAGACGTCCTTTCGAAAAATCCACTCCAGCTTATGCACCCAATATGCAGAATATTGTACTAGGCAAAAGTATTTCTACTATTGTACCATCTCATAAACTCATGGATATGGCAGTTGATTTGCTCATTAATATATTCAAAATCAAACAGCTTTTCCTTACCTGAATCTGATGGCTTGGTATTCTTTAACTGGTCTATATTATACAGTTTCACACTGTCAAGTTTTCCTATTGCTTCGTCAAAATCCCTTGGTACTGCCAGGTCTATAAACAGACGTGTTTTTTCCCTATCCTTCATCGTTTCTTCCAGCATATCCAGCGTAACTGTGTAATGCGGGCTTGAGGTAGCGCCAATAACAACATCGGATTTATCAATATATGAATATCTGTCATTATAATCCACGGTCACAACAATATTATCACTTTGTGTGCGCTCTTCCGCAACCGCCGTATTCCTCTTTGTCATGATAATATTTCTGACACCTCTTTCAAGCAGCATTTTCCACACTGTTTTCCCTATTTCCCCGGAGCCTATAATAAGAATTTTTTTACCGGCCAGCTCCTGTTTATACAGCTCTTCAAGCAATTGCCCCACCTGTCCTGCAACCGAAGAGACCTTCTTAATGGCTATTCCCCTGGTTTTGATCTTTTTTGATGAAGTAACGGCAAGCCTTGACAAGGTATTTAAAACAGCCTGGGAAGTTCCGTATTTCATGGATATTTCATAGGCTTTTCTGAATTGACCCAATATCTGATCCTCACCAAGTATCATTGAATCCATACCTGAAGCAACTTTCATAATATGCCTGATTGCATTAATCCCTTCATATACGTAAAAGTATTTCTTCATTTTATAAATGTCAAGTCCCTTCAGATGACAGAAGTTTTTTTCGACATTTGCCATATCCACACGCGAATCTTCTGAAAAAACATGTATTTCAGTCCGGTTGCAGGTTGAGAGAATAGCACATTCCGAAACTCCCTCCGTTTTTTTTATTCCGGAAAGTATTTCTTTGTATTCGTCCGGCCCCATACTGAATCTTTCCCGTATTTCTACCGGTGCCGTCTTGTAATTGACCCCAACAACGTATATTCTCATTTATCCTCCATAGTGCCCAATGTGCCAGATAAATTTTATCTATGGCCTTGCCCGCTAAAAAATATTTAACGGTTAAACAATATAATCAGTGGAGGCTTGATACCCCCACTGATGCATATTTATTTATTTAAATTTGTCCAGCTGTAATTGTTGTTCAACTTATAAGATAACTATTATAACTAATTACCTTTAAAATTCAAAATATTTAAATTCGTTGTATTGGTTAAATTTACTTCCAATTTTGCAATTAGCAGAATTATGTTGATTATACCGGTACTCGAGTACAACTTCAAGCAATCTATTTTGCTTCTGCTCTTGCATTTTTTTCTCTCACAAGTTCAATTATTTTTCTTGCCGCCATTGCTCCCTGCCCAACCGCAGTAGATACCTGCTTGAAGCCTCCGGTACAGTCACCTGCGGCAAATAATCCTGGTATATTGGTTTTCTGATCCTTATCAACCGGTATTGATGCACCCTCTGTAATTACACCAAGCTTTCTGGCAAAATCGCTGCTTGATGCACTGTCATTGGCAATAAAAATTCCGTCAAGCTTTTCAGCAGTGCCATCTGAAAAATGAATTCTTTCAAGATAATCCTTGCCTTCCAGCTTCAGAATGGTCTTGTCAACTATATTGAACTTTTCATGCAATCTGCTGTAATCACCGCTGTATTCAAGCTCCATGCCGTTTGTATAAATTGTTATGTTTGAAGTGAAGGGTTTAAGTTCTTCGGCCTCATGAACGGCAAAATCCTTATGGCCAAGTACACCAACCTTAAGATTTCTGTAGAAAAAACCGTCACAGGTAGTACAGTAGCTTACTCCTATCCCTTCCAGTTCTTTAAGACCCTCGAGGTTCAGTTTCTTCTGAGGCTGTCCCGTGGCAAGGAGAACGGTTTTTCCTGTATAGCTTTTTTCTGTGGTTATGACTTCAAAATTCTCATTTTGGTTCACTCCCAGAACTTCTTCCTCCGCTATATCAGCTCCAAGCCGTTTGGCCTGAAGTTCTCCCGCTTTTAAAAGCTCACTTCCGCTGATTGCTTCGGTAAATCCAAAATAATTCTCGATTTTATGCGCCCTTAGCAATTCACTGTTGTTTTTCCCTATCACCAGTGTTTTAAGGTTTGCACGAACTGTGTACAGCGCTGCCGATAACCCGGCCGGCCCCTTCCCCACAATAATCACATCGTAAATCATATTAACCTCCATGAGCCACATTTGGTGGCCACAAAATGTAATGAAACCTATATCCTTTATTCCAATGTGGCGAATAAAGGAGGTTAATTGGCCATGTTATGGCCTTGACATCTTCTCCAAGGCCTGTTCAAAATCTTCCCTGATATCTTCAAAATCTTCTATACCAACACTGATACGGATAAGATCGTCATACACACCCATCTTCTCCATTTCCTCAATGGTATTGGTTGCATAAATAGTAGATGCTGGATGGATGACAAGTGTTCTGACATCACCGATATTTGACAGGTTATAGGCATATTTTAAGGAATTTATGAGCTTGAAGGCTTTTTCCTTTGAACCCACCCTTATTGTCAGAATAGCACCGAATTTATCTCCAAACTGTTTACCCGCAACTTCAAAATCCTGAGAAGCTTCCAGGCCCGGATAATTCACTGCGGTTACCCTGGGGTGGCTCTGAAGTACACTGGCCAGCTGCAATGCGTTGCTGCAGAGACGGTCCATTCTCAAAGCCATGGTTTCCAGACCAAGGCTGCAGAGGTAGGCATTAAAAGGTGCCATACATGCACCGAAGTCTTTAAATAATGTCTTTCTGAGTTTTGCATGATACACAAACCCTCCGAATTTTTTATAAGCGTTCAGTGAAGGAAATTTTTCAAAATCCCATTTGAACTTTCCTCCGTCAACAATAATTCCTCCGATGGAATTTCCGCTGCCATTGATATATTTTGACGTTGAATGAATGACAATATCTGCTCCAAGTTCAAAAGGCTTTACCAAATAAGGAGTAGTAACCGTATTGTCAACAACAAGCGGTATTCCATGGCTGTGGGCCAGCCGGGAAAGCTCCTTGATATCGTATACATCCAGCTTCGGGTTTCCTATGGTCTCGATATATATGGCTCTGGTCCTGTCATTAATAATTTCTTCAAAACTTTCAGCAGAATTATCTTTTGCATATCTTGCAGTAATGCCGAAATCCTCAAAACAACCGAACAGTGAATATGTACCTCCAAAAATTCCGCTTCCGGAGACTATTTCCTCCCCGCTCCTTACAATATTCAGCAATGCAAGAGTAACTGCCGCCATGCCGGACGAGCATGCTACGGAACCGACACCGCCCTCCAGAAAATTTATCCTCTTTTCAAAAGCTTCAATGGTCGGGTTGCTGATTCTGGTATACAGAAAGCCGGGTTCACGTCCCTTAAAAATGTTTTCCAGCTTTTCAGCAGTTTCCTGTTCAAAGGCGGAAGACTGGTAAATGGGAACTGTGGTAGCTCCGGTTTTACTGTCTGCCCCAAATTCACCATGTAAAAGTGCAGTATTGAATTTCATTTTTTAAAAACCTCCTAAGCCGCCCTTTTCAACAAACACGGTAAAGGTTCCATCTTCATTGTTAATAACGTTCAGAACCTTATGCCCCTCATCTTTAAAACTTCTGGGCACGTTCTGAATAGGTTCTCCCTCATTCATTTTTACTTCAAGTATCTGACCGTCCTCCAATTCCTCCAGGGCAACTTTTGCCTTTACAAAGGTGATTGGGCAAACCACATCAGTTATATCAACAAAATCATCAGCTTTTATATTTCCCACATTGTCCTCCAATCTGAACTAATCGTGTTCACTTTTCAATCTTAATTACAATACGCTTGCAACTTCCTTCTCAAGCAGTTCCCAGCCCACTCTGTCCACGGTGTTTCTGAAACGCTCGCTGGACTTGCCGTGTTTTTCATAAAACTTTAATGTAGTATCCACCACTCTGAAGAGTTCATCAGTTGTGAAAACAATTGGCAGAAGCTTTTTACCTATTGCTATCCTGTTTCCGAACAAACCCCCGAAGTAAATTATAAATCCGCTGCGGCCTTCCCATGCCCCGGTCGGACAGGCTCTTACACATCTGCCGCAGTAGTTGCAGGCTTCTTCCTTAAAAACGAGCCTTTTCCCCGCCTTGTCAACGGTTATTGCCTTTTCACGGCATACAGCCTCACATAAACCGCAGAAAGTACAGGCATTTTCTTTCCATTCTACTCTTTCTCCGCCCTTAACGCCCAGATCGTTTTCCTCGGCTTTAAGACAGTTATTGCAGCAGGCAGTAATTCCGAATTTGAACTTATGAGGAAGTTCCCTGCCGTGATAACGTCTGTCAAACTCGTATGCCAGTTTTGTGGAGTCAATAATACCGTTGGGACATATTTCACTGCCCTGACAGGCAGTAATGGTCCTTACCCGTGGTCCGCAGACTCCCGGCTGCAGGTTTGCTTCGGCAAGTTCAGCCTTGACCTTCTCCACATCTTCCAGCTTTATAAACGGTATTTCTATACTTTGCCTGGAAGTCATATGTACATAACCCTGGCCGTATTTTTTTGCTATTTCATGGACCTTCAGCAATTGGTCCGCCTGTATCTGACCGCCGATAATCCCCAGTCTTAACGAAAAATTGTCCTTCTGTTTCTGGCGCATAAATCCGCCTTTTTTTAATTCCTTATAATCCACCTGTGCCATATAATCTCCCCTTTACGCGCACTATTCACCTTCTATGATTAGTTTTTCTTCACTGACGTCACTCTTGCTGATGCTGAAGCTTTTTAAAACAATATTCCTGTCATCCATCAGAGATATTATGAAATAGCTGGCTTCAGGATCAAAAGCAAGTCTTTTGTCTTCTTCCGAAGGCCTTGAAGGTGAAGCCGGATGACTGTGAAAGTTTCCCAGCATGAGCCATCCGTTATTTCTCATATCCTTAACAGCGGCAAACTGCTCTTTCGGATCCATGGAAAAATGCTCAGGGCTATGGTCTGTGTTGGTAAGCAGGTATACTTTTCTGACATATTTAATATCATTTTCAACTATGCCGCCGAGCAGCCCGCATGCTTCATCAGGGACAGCCTGCATGGAATGATCCAATATTTCTTTATATTGTTTTTGAGTAATTACAATCAATTATAGCACCACCCTCCATATTAGAAACCAGAAACCTGTTTGTACTTTATAGTAGCATAATTTTCTTACCCTTAACATCGATAAAATTTACTTTTTACTGTAAATAAATTTCTCTATTCTTATAAGTCTTTATTTATAACGACTTATTGGAATGACCGTTCAACTGAATTAAGTATGCTTTATATCGCAGACTGCCTGCTCGTAATCAATCAAAGTTTTTATCGACGGATTTTCTCCGCAGACCTGACACTTTTTATTATAAGGCAGATTTATTTTTCGGAATTCCATTTTAAGCGAATCATAGGTTAACAGCTTGCCTGTAAGCAATTCGCCAACTCCAAGTATATATTTGATTGCTTCTGTTGCCTGTATGGTACCGATTATTCCTCCCATAACCCCAAGAACACCGGCCTCCTTGCAGGTCGGCACCGCATTTGCAGGCGGAGGATTCTGAAATACGCATCTGTAGCAGGGTCCCTGACCGGGAACATATGTCATGGTCTGACCTTGAAATCTTATGATCCCCGCATGTGAAAAAGGCTTTTGAGTGAGTACGCACGCATCATTTATTAAAAATTTGGCAGGGAAATTGTCTGTTCCATCAATAATAAAATCATAATCCCTGTCATTAATGATGTCTTTGATGTTGGAAGAACTTACCCATTCCTTGTAGGCAGCCACCTCCACATCCGGATTCATTTCGTTTATGGTTTCCTTACCCGAAATTACTTTCGGCTTTCCCACATCCTTTGTCAGATGTATTATCTGTCTTTGAAGATTGGACAGCTCAACGGCATCAAAGTCTACGAGACCTATGGTACCCACACCTGCCGCAGCCAGAAACATTGCTGCCGGTGCGCCAAGACCTCCGGTGCCGATAATGAGTACCTTTGACTGAAGCAGCTTCTTCTGCCCCTTAACTCCTACTTCCTTAAGAGTGATATGTCTTGAATACCTTTCAAGCTGATCATTGGAAAAATTCATATTAACCTCCGTGAGCCATATTTATGGTTTTGAGCCGCATATCGGCCATAATAATTTGTTTACCCCACTATTTCCCGGCAGCTCCTCCGCCCATGAAGTAAAGGAATTCAACAACATCTCCGTCCTTTACCTGCAGTGTTTCAAAATCATCTCTGTTTACAAATTCATCGTTAATCTGAACTGTTACATAATCCTGCATTTCTACATTTTGAAAACTAAGCAGCTCTTTTACGCTTAATTCCTTTTCAAGTACCACTTCTTTTCCGTTTGCTTTAATTTTCATAAAAATACCCCCTTAAATATGTTTTTTATATATAATAGTCCAGTATGATTTCCTGTTGTTTTAACAGGTCACATATGGAATCCACAGTGCTGTCAAGTGACCGGCCGGTGTTTATATTGCTGTCGGGCTTGAAACTGTTAAAAGCCGATTCGCCTACATTGACTATTATAATTTCATTAGGCTGGTTCAATAATTTAAGTTTTTCCGCCTCATAATCATCCAGGTTGAATACCGAGGTGATAAAAATCTGTCCGGCATCGGTAAATATTCTTGCAAGCTCACCTATTTGCCTGACCTGATTATCCCTTGCCTGAAAATCATGTAAACTTTCTGATGCAAGTCCGTTCAGCAAACTGGATACTCCCAGATAGTATGCCTTATAGTTTCTTTTGAAAAGTCTGTCCTCCAGATTTTTACCAATGTCCCGGATTACTTTTTCCTTTTCTTCACTTCCCGAGGTTATAACAATAAACTTGGACTTGTGTCCATATTTCTCTTCCCTGTCGGCAGCCGGAATAAGTCCCTTTTCCCAGAGGTATTCCCTGTCTCTGATATGTTCAACAAGACTGTTGTCGCTGTCGGGTACGCCCTCAAGAATTATTCCGCCTCCTGAAATTTCATAATTATCAACTATAACAAATCTCCCGGTCAGCTCTATGTCCGAGATTGCATCAAAAGCAATTGGCCTGGCTGTTTCCAAAATGCATTCGGCAACATCGTGTCTTTCAACCTGATCCTTGAAGGTATCGATGTTAAGTTCGGCAGCATCAATGATATTTAAGATTTCAACCAGCTTTACGGCTATTCTCATTGTGCCTATCTTCAATTTATAATTCTTGTTTTTAATCAAAGGCACATGTCCGACCCAGAATATATTGACTCTGAAACGTGAGCTGAGAACCGGCCGCGTTTCAACTACCTTGACCATCAGCTCTCCCGGCTTTATGTATATCTGAGTTTTCAGTGTAAAGCCCGCGGCCTGGTCAGCATACGCAGTATCGGCAGGTGCGGTATTAAAGCCTTCAACACTGTTTATGACGCTTTTCTTATTAGACGGCAGAAAGACAACCTCGTCACCGGTTTTTACAGCTCCGCTCAGTACAGTACCTGCAACAATTCTTCTGTCATCATTCTCCTCGGTAAACTTGTATATGTCCTGTACCGGCATACGGAACGGAAGCTGCCGGTTCTCCTTTTTGTTTGCAAAGCCGTCAAGCTGCTCCAGAACGGTGGGACCCTCATACCACAGAGTGTTTGCAGACTTTCCTGCAACATTGTCTCCGTTAAATGCACTTATTGGTATAAAGTTAAGGGGCTTGATATTTATTTTATCAAGAAACTCGGTAAACTCTGACCTTATTGAATTGAATATGTTATTGTCAAAGTCCACCAGATCCATCTTGTTTACAAGAACAACAACCTGCTTTATACCAAGCATTGAAACAATATGCCCATGACGCTTGGAATTTTCCCTTATACCTTCCTTGGCATCAATGACCAGAAGTGCCGCTTCAGCTCTTGAGGCACCGGTTACCATGTTCTTCAGGAATTCAATGTGCCCTGGCGCATCGATAATGATGTAATCCCTCTTTCCGGTTTTAAAGAAGCACCGTGCGGTATCAATGGTGATGCCCTGCGCCTGTTCATCCTTGAGAGCATCCAGCAGGAATGCATATTCAAAGGGTCTTGAGTTCTTTCTGCAGTATTCCTTGACTGATTCCAGCTTTCCCTCCGGCAATGAATCGGTATCGGCAAGAAGTCTTCCTATTACGGTACTTTTACCATGATCCACATGTCCTACGATTACTATGTTCATCTGTTCTCTGTTATCCATTTACATGTAACCTCCTCTGCGAAGTGTCTCAAGTCCTCCCCCGTCATCCTTGTCCTGGGCTCGGCCTGATCTTTCGGCTATGTTTGCAAACTTCCCGCTTTTTAACTCCTCTATGATTTCACCCACATTCTTTGATGTGGATTCAACCGGTGTCGTGCATGGATAGCAGCCCAGTGACCTGTATCGCTTTCCGTCCCCCTGGTCAAAGTAAAGCGAGGTTATGGGTATGTTTTCACGTTCAATGTATTCCCATATGTTCAATTCGGTCCAATCCAGCAGCGGATGAATTCTTATATGTGTTCCGGGAGCAAAGTCGGTTTTGAACTGATTCCAGAATTCAGGCGGCTGATCTCCTACATCCCAGTCATTTTCCTTGTCCCTTGGAGAAAAATATCTTTCCTTGGACCGGCTGCCTTCTTCATCTGCTCTGACTCCTACAATGACACCGGTATACTTCTCTCTGTTATTGTCAGGTACATATTTACCTGTCTTATGATCCATAACGTACCTGTTCCATTCACCCGACAGAGTATTTTTCAAGGCTTCCGATTTAAGTGACTGACAGCAGGTTATCCTGTCCACCTTTCCGTCGGGAAAGGTTTTCTTTTGTGCCAGGGCTTCGGAATTTTCACCGTAAACCATTGTCAGCTTCCACTTTAAAGCCAGATCATCCCTGTATTGAATCATTTCAGGGATTTTATAATGGGTATCAATGTGCACCAGAGGTATGGGCACATGTCCGAAAAATGCCTTCCTTGCCAGCCACAATAGTACCGTACTGTCCTTGCCTATAGACCACAGCATACAGATGTTTTTAAATTCCCTGTAAGCTTCTCTGAGTATGTGAACACTCTGTGCTTCCAATTTATCCAAATGATTCATAGCTTAACCTCCGCAAT
>JAEVZU010000040.1 GCA_023392075.1 Bacillota bacterium
AAAGGAAAGGTTAAGCATAAGTTAATAGATATAATATTTATTGTTGTTTCATCGGTGATTTGTGGATGCAACGAATGGAAAGATATTAGACTCTGGACAGAAATGGAAGCAAATATTAACTGGTTGATAAAATATATTGAGCTTCCAAATGGTATACCCTCTCTTTCTACAATAGGTCGGCTATTTAATATAATTTCGCCAGAACAATTTCAAGCTTGCTTTGCAGATTGGATGAAAAGAGCCGTATCTCCAGAAAAAAGAGATATCATCAGCATAGATGGAAAGACAATGCGTGGAACTATCGAACCCGGAAGTAATAGAGGGGTTCATATCGTCAGTGCTTTATGTAATTCACACAAGCCTGGTTATAGGACAGGTAAAGACTAATGAAAAGAGTAATGAAATAACAGCAATACCAGAACTTTTAGACATGATATATATAGAAGGATGCATTGTTACTATGGTATATTTAACGAAAAACAAGAATGCTAAAGCACTCGATTTGATAAAAAAATCATTTCTTATAGATGAAATTTTTAAATTTTAGAACTAGGTTTAGCTATTGATCCTTATTGAAATGTTAGATAGGAAATGTGGTAGAATATAAGCATATGGTGCAGTATTTGAGGAGGATTTTAAAATGCGAAATTTACCGGAAATGTTATCCGGAATTGATGGTTTATTAAATGAACTAAATAGTTATAGACCTCTTACAAAAAGTGAAGTTAATCGCTTGCGGGAAGAGTTCCTGATAAATTTCACATACAATTCGAATGCAATTGAGGGTAATACCCTTACATTGCAGGAGACAGCATTAATATTAAATGAAGGGATTACAATTAGCGAGAAACCACTTAGGGACCATCTTGAAGTAATTGGGCATAAGGAAGCATACTTATTTATAGAGGAGCTTGTCAAAGATAAAACAGAGTTATCTGAAAAAATAATCAAAGACATCCATAGTCTAGTTTTAATGGAACAGCGGGAAAATAGAGGAGTTTACAGGCGTTTACCTGTAATGATAATGGGTGCGGTTCATACACCTCCACAGCCTTATATAGTTCCTGTAAAGATGGAACAACTGCTAAACGAATATACACGAAATATTGACGAACATATAGTAAAAAAGGTGGCTAGGTTTCACCTGGATTTTGAAGCTATACATCCATTCATAGACGGAAACGGAAGAACCGGAAGGCTTATTTTAAACCTTGAATTGATGAAGCATGGCTTCCCGCCAATCAATATTAAATTCAGTGATAGAAAACGCTATTATAACTGTTTTACGAGTTATCATACTAATAATGATCCGGAAGAAATGATTTTACTCATTGCTGAAAACGTTGAAAGTGAAATCCAAAGGTATATTGAAATAATAAAAATGGCAAATGATATAACCGAAGGGAAATATCCAAAAGAAGAAATACAAGAAGATGATGAAAATCAGGAAATTTAATATGTGCAAAGATGGGAGCTACAATAACTATAGCTCTTATTTTTTACCCCAAATACAAATTATTAATAAGGGAGAATAATAATGAAAAAATTTTTTGTAAGTATTCTATTGTTATTGATTATGTGCTTATTAGTTGTTTCATGTAGTAAAAGACAAGACAATAATTCAGTCAATGTTAATGATGAAGGAATTCAAACAGAGAAGGCAAGTGAAGGTACTAATACAAATGAAAGTACTAAAGAAATTAAAGAATTAGTTCAAAAGTTTTTTAATGCCTTTGAAACTGCCGACTATAAAAGTATGAAAGCATTATGTACTCAGGATTGTATTGAAAAATATTTCAAAGATGATGGTGTATTTGGAATGATAAGTGCAAAAGCAACTAAAGTCGGAGAAGATATACGTACTTTATCGGAAAAAGAGTATCGTGTGTTTGTTGATGTAGAGATGAAACCATCAAAAATTTCAACGTTTTCATCAAAGGAAACTAGTACATCATTTTATCTAATAGTTGAAAAAAAAGATGATGAAAGTTGGCTTATTAACAATTTAACAACTGGTTAAAAATAGTCAATAACTAAATATGAAAAGATAGACTTTACTTTTTGATTATAAAGTCTATCTTTTTTTATTATATTAATATAATTGGGTTCTGTATAGATAACCTCGTTAAGCACGCTAAAGCAAGGAATTCTCTCAGAATTACTGTCTCAAAGGATATTAAAAAAACTTGAAAGTTCAGTAGTTTTGCACAAGATGAAGAATTACCTGATTAAAACAAGCATATTCAAATGCTTTAAGACAAGTTGAGGAGGATATACAAAATGGCATACATGGCAAGCCTGAGGGAAAAGAGTATCTGACCATAATCTGCTTGATAGTGGTATATTACCCGGCATTGTTGCACAACTACACATAACTCTTTAAATAATAAAATATTATATATTATAAATTATTATTAAGGAGTTTTATAATGAAGATTTTTATTATAAACCGGAAGAGGTTTTCAAGTTACTTGCTTATTTTGACTATTGGTATGGGACTTATAGCTTTATTTATAACTGCAGGGCGTTCAGGGGTCTTTAATTCTATAAATGTTTTCAGCAATAACAGAGTACTTCCTATTTACAGCGTTGAAACAGATAGAAATCTTGTTTCAATAACCTTTGACTGCGCCTGGGGAGCCGGTGACATACCTACTATATTGGAAATACTGAAAAAGGAGAATGTAAAGGCCAGTTTTTTTATGGTGGGACAGTGGGGTGAAAAATATCCCGATGCCGTAAAACTAATTGCAAATGACGGGCATGATGTGGCCAACCACGGCTATTCACATTTAAGAATGAGTACTATCGGAAAGGAAAAATGCAAATCCGAAATTGAACTATGCAATCAGAAGCTCGGAGAAATATCTGGTACCAAGGTTAACTTATTTAGACCACCATATGGTGACTACAATAATACTGTTATTGAAACCTGTAATGAATTGGGAAGCTATCCTATTCAGTGGAATGTTGATACATTCAATATAAAAGTAAAAAGATACCGAAATACTTAGAACAACTGGGTTACAGTTGTTCTTTATTTTTAGAATTTATATGAGAGGGGTAAAACAAAAATGGAAAAAAATCTAAATCATTGTCACAAAGGATGTCAGAAAAACTTGTGAGAGAATTAAGAAACAGAGATTATTCAGCATATCCGATAAGTGCAAATAGTGATGATAACAATTGGGGCATTGATAAAATAATCGTGACAAAATCCGGTAAAGATATATGTGACATAAATTGCAAAACCGGAACAATCTCTTATATCAATTCTTTTGACCGCAGTTGGCATAAAATTATTAGATCATATAATCGTTGCAGAAGAACAGTGCTACAGTTTCAAGCAGCATGGTATTATGCCAAGTATAAGTAATTATGCTTTTAATAGTGCAAGTCAAGAAGAAGGATACGAAGATTATGCTGAAATATAATTATTTGAACCCATAATAAAGGATGGATACCTACATATGCTAAGTTATAATAAAATATTTGAAGATACTATGAAGAAAATTACAGAAACCCAACTGGAATGGGAAAAGTTTTTAAGATTTTCTGGCCAGCTATTTAAATACGACCTTTTTAATAAAGTTCTTATATATGGTCAAAGACCTGATGCAACTATGGTTGCTGATATGAATACCTGGAATAATAGAGTTGGCAGATGGATTAACAGGGGAAGCAAAGCAATCAAAGTTATAAGTGAAGATAACAAAAATATCAGGTACCTTTTTGATATATCAGACACCCACGGCGAGCCAACAACGAGAATCACAAATTATACGATTAAATCGGAAGAAGCCCAAAAATTTATAATAAACTATATTGGTGGATCTGAGAAGAAAGATTTCCGGGTATTTGTTGAGGATATCTGTGCAGAATTATTGCAAACCAATACTATTAAAGACGAAGGTATAGAAACCTTTATTTATGAAAGTGCAATATATTCAATATTTAGCCGGTTGGAATTGGATACTGAAAAACAATACAATTATGAAAATGCTCTGCTTCAAATTGACATTAGTCAAGCTACAGAATATGCTACAATTATTTCAGGGATAAGTGAACAAGTTTTAAAGCTGATAGAAAAACCGGCTAGAATATACGAACAAAAGGAGAGAGAATATAATGAGAGTGGAATACATAGAAGGAATTGGAATGGTAGAGTTTCCGGAAACGACAGAGGAATTGGAAGCGGCAAAAGCCAAGGAAATAAAGAACTTGAAAGAACAGAAACCGTTATCGGACCTGGATTATCTAGAGGGGCAGGATGGAATTCTATATCCGGAGATGGCAATAGACCAGAACGAGGGCCTGGAGAAAACCCCGATGGGGATATTCGCATCGGAAGCAGTAAAATACCTGGTTCAGAATCATCCCGAAAGAGTCCAGCAGATGAAAATTCAGGGAACCTGGTTCAGTACGATCTACGATATAGACAATCAGGCAATGGAGATGATGGACAAGCTGCAGAAGCAATTGAGGGAACAACATCCGGCACCCATGACGGAGGATTTTATGGAGCTGGTGAAATACAACACATGGATCAGGGACACAGCCCAGGAAATCGTTCTAAAAGAAGTGGTTCGAAGACCAAGGTAACAGTTCAGACCGGGGAGTCGTCAGATAATGATGGCTCTATTTTTTTGCCCCAAAAGCAGCAATCCTTATTTGATCTAATTGAAACACAAGAAAATGAAATTGAGAGCTCTAAAGAAGAGATCACTAAGGAAAATAAAATAGCAGATGAAAATCTTCATAAAGATATAAAAGGAATTGAAGAGCAGGAAAAGCCTGAAACAGGTATTGTAAAGGATGGAAACAATCAAGCTGGATATGTTGCGATAATCAGAGACAAGATAAACTATAGATATGATTCTTCAGACAATATCGGCGCCGGCGGACAAAAAACAAAATATAAGGCTAATATTGATGCAATCAGGCTATTAAAGGATATTGAAAAAGAAAACAGGTATGCCACAAGCTATGAACAAGGTATACTTGCCCGATATACCGGCTGGGGCGGGTTGGCTCAGACATTCAATACTGAAGCCAAAGGCTGGGAGAATGAATATAAGGAATTAAAAGAACTATTATCAGAGAGCGAATATAGCAGTGCAAGAGCTTCAACACCCAATGCTCATTATACAGATCCGGTAGTAATCCGGGCAGTATATAAAGCACTGGAAAGATTTGATTTTAAAGGTGGAAATATAATTGAGCCGGCATTGGGATCCGGCCTTTTTTATTCTCTGATTCCTGAAGAAATATCGGCTAAATCTAATTTGTATGGTGTAGAACTGGACAGCATTTCTGGGAGAATAGCAAAGCATTTATATCAAACAGTCGATATAAGAATCCAGGGCTATGAAGAAACTGATTTCTCGGATAATTCTTTTGATGTGGCCATTGGAAATGTTCCATTCGGAGATTACAAGCTGCACGACAAAAGGTATAACAAGCTAAACCTGAATATCCATGATTACTTTTTTGCTAAGACACTGGACAAGGTTAGACCTGGCGGCGTAATTGCCTTTATAACAACAAAAGGAACACTTGATAAGGCAAACAGTTCCTTCAGAAAGTACCTGGCAGAACGTGCTGAATTAATTGGTGCTATAAGGCTTCCCAATACCGCATTCAAGCAGATTGCCAATACCGAAGTAACCACCGATATTATTTTTCTTCAGAAACGCGAGCATCCGGTAGTGCTTGAGAATGATCCTAATTGGATTGGATTAGGTTACACAGAGGATAATGTGCCGGTTAATCAATATTATTTGGATAACCCTCAAATGCTATTGGGCAAGATGGTTTTCTTTAAGAAAATGTATGGCAATGAAAATGATACCGGCCTGGTACTTATTGAAGGAGATAATATAGAAGCTGGTTTAAATAAGGCGGTTGAAAATTTAAATGCCAGGATAGAAAGTATTGTTACTGAAAAAGAAGAAAGCCTGGAGGAATATATACCTGCTGATCCTGGTGTTAAAAACTTTACTTATGTTGTAAAAGATCAAAACCTTTATTATAGAGAAAACTCCAGAATGGTAAAGGTAAATTTACCTGAGAAAACAAGTGAACGTGTTACGGGTTTATGTGAGCTCAGAGCTGCGCTACGTCAAGCCATTGATATTCAAACAGAAGGTTGTACTTTTGAGGAGCTAAAACCATACCAGGAAGATCTTCTGAGCATATACAACGACTTTACTAAAAAGTATGGAGCTATAAACTCTCAGGCTAATTTACGCGCCTTTCAAAAGGATGCCGATATACCATTAGTATCTTCTTTGGAATTGCTTGATGAAAAAGGTAATGTAAAATCTCTGGCAGATGTGTTTTACAAGCAAACCATCAGGCCATATGAGCCGATCACTAAGGTTGGTACTGCAGCGGATGCTCTGGCAGCGTCTTTATCTGAAAGAGGAAGAGTTGACCTTGATTATATGATGGCAATCTTTGAAACCGACAGAGATAAAATCGTCGAGGATCTGAAAGGCATTATATATTTAAATCCTGAAAATAAAAAGTATGAAACAGCCGACGAATATTTGTCCGGAGATGTAAGGCATAAATTGATGGTTGCACTGTATTATGCAAAAGAGGACAGTGCCTATAAAGTAAACGTTTCAGCACTTGAGAGTGTTCAGCCGGTTGACCTGGATGCATCGGAAATTGATGTAAGGTTGGGTACTACATGGATTGAACCTGAGGATATAGATCAGTTTATATACGAGATATTGAAAGTACCTGAGTTTCATAAAAAGGACACTAACAGATCAAGTGCTGCAGGAATATTTACAACATACAACAGCTTTTCAAGCTCGTGGACAATACATAATAAATCCTTGCAATGGGATAGCATGAAAGCTACCCAGGAGTTCGGAACAAAAAGAGCGGATGCCTACAGTATAATTGAAGATACACTAAATCTCAGAAGCATTGTTGTAAAAGACAAGTATGAAGATGCTGAAGGAAAGATCAAATACATAGTAAATAAAAATGAAACAATAGCAGCCAGGTCGAAACAGGATTTACTTAAAGAAGAATTTAGGGACTGGATATTCAAAGATCCTGACAGAAGGAAGAAATACGTTGATTTCTATAATACCAATTTTAACAATATCAGGCTTCGGGAATATGATGGTTCGCATTTAAAATTCCCAGGGATGAGTCCTGAAATACTGCTGTGTGACCATCAGAAAAACGGAGTAGCCAGAATACTTTATGGTGGGAATACACTCCTGGCGCATGTTGTTGGAGCCGGTAAGACATATACCATGCAGGCAGCCTGTATGGAAATGAGAAGACTAGGGCTTACTAAAAAAGCAATGTTTGTACTGCCTAACCACCTGACAGAGCAGCAAGGTTCCGATTTCTTAAAAATATATCCAGGTGCAAGCATTCTGGTGGCAACAGAAAAGGATTTCGAAAGAGCTAACAGAAAGAGATTCCTGGCCAGAATTGCCACAGGCGATTATGATTCAATACTTATTGGGCAAAGTCAGTTTGAAAGAATACCCATGTCAAATGAATTCCAAAGGAAGCAAATCGAAAGAACTATTGATGAAATAGTTGACTTTGTACATGCGGTGAAGCAGCAAAATGGTGATAAATGGACAGTAAAGCAGATGGAGAAGATGAAATTCAATCTTGAAGCTAAATTGGAGCAGCTTGCTGATGCACCCAAGGATGATGTGCTGACCTTTGAAGAGCTTGGTGTAGATTGTATATTTGTGGATGAAGCCCACAATTACAAAAACGGCGGGGTATTCACCAAAATGAGAAATGTTGCCGGCATTTCAGGAAACTCAGCTAAGAAGGTACTTGATATGCAAATGAAATGCGACTACATACAGTCCGAAAATAACGGAAGAAACGTAATATTTGCAACAGGTACTCCGGTGAGCAACTCAATGACCGAAATGTTTATTATACAACAGTTCCTGCAGAAGCCGGAGCTTATAGAAAAAAGGATACAACATTTTGACTCCTGGGCTGCTAATTTTGGTGAGGTAGTATCAGCACTCGAACTTGCGCCGGAAGGGCGAGGGTTCAGGATGAGGAACAGGTTCAGTAAATTTACAAATCTACCGGAGCTGATGACAATGTTTAAGAATATTGCAGACATACAGACTGCCGATATGCTGAATCTCCCGATACCAAGGCTTAAAAATGAAAAGGTAACGGTAGTAACCTCGGAACCATCTGAAATTCAGCAGGAGCTTGTCAGAAAAAGCGCAGAACGCGCCGAAAGAATCAGGAATGGTCTTGTGGATCCGTCTGTTGATAATATGCTTAAGATAACAAACGAAGCCAGACAGTTTGGTACAGATCCGCGCTTAATTATTCCGGATGCTCCGGATGAACCGGATAGCAAAATAAATAACCTGGTCGAAAATGTATACCAAAAGTATAATGAATTTAACTCAGCAAAAGGAACTCAGATAATATTCTCTGATGTTGGGACACCCAATGATCATGGAGGCTTCTGCGCTTATTATGATATAAGGGACAAGCTTATAAGTATGGGGATTCCGGAAAATGAAATATGCATTATACACGATGCCAAAACAAAGAAACAGAAGGAAAATATGTTCTCGGCAATGCGGACCGGTGAGAAAAGAATAATCCTGGGATCTACTTCGAAAATGGGTACGGGAACAAATATTCAAAACAAGCTGGTAGCACTTCATCACCTGGATTGTCCCTGGAGGCCTGCAGACATTGAACAGCGTGATGGAAGAATACTCAGGCAAGGAAATGAAAATGAAGAAGTGGAGATCTTCAGGTACATCACAAAGGATACGTTCGACGCATATCTCTTTCAGATTGTTGAACAGAAGCAACGCTTTATATCCCAGGTAATGACCAGTAAATCAATAAGCCGGAGCTGTGAGGATATTGACGAAGTGGTATTAAATTACGCCGAGATAAAGGCTTTAGCCATGGGAGATCCGAGGATAAAGGAAAAGATGGATCTGGATATTGAGATAAATAAGCTGTCGGTGTTAAAGGCTGCATGGTCAAAACAAAGATATTCACTTCAGGACAGCATAGTATATTCTATTCCTAAAAACATAAGGGCAAATGAAGATAAGCTGGAAGCTCTCAAGCAGGATATCGGACTCAGGGATAATAACAGGTTCCCGGAAGATGAATTCAGGATCATTTTCAACAATCAAATATTTACTGATAAAGAGAAAGCAGGTGAATACCTGCTTGTTTTATGTTCTCAGGCTAAAAAAGAGAATTGGAGGGATGTTGAAATCGGGCAATATAAAGGCTGCAGTTTGACTCTTAACCATTCAATATTCGGAAGTGAGTTCAGTTTGAATTTAACCGGCAGATATAACTATGAAGTTGAGTTAAAGGGAAATGTCTTAGGAAACTTAACACGTATTGAAAATGCACTTGAGTCAATAGAGCAGAAATTGAAGCAATGTGATAACCAATTAGTCCAGTTCAGACAGGATCTCGAAACAGCCAGGGAGGAATATGAGAAGCCCTGGCGATTTGAAGAAGAATATAAGGCTAAGCTTGCCCGCCAGGCCGAACTGAATATGGAGCTGGATCTTAACAAACAGGATGAAGTAATTGGTGATGAGTCATCAGCAGAGAACGAAAAGGAAAAAGGCGAGAACGAGGTGTCATCTCAGTATTCAAGTGATAATTGTGAAGAAGACGAAGAACTGGAGTTATGATAAAAGAAAGGATGGATGTGATTATGACACATATAATTGATGAAAAAATGAAGGATTTCATTGACAAAGAATTATCTGAAATATCCCAGGATAAAGATAGGGTTACAGAAGAAAAAAGACGGGTACGGACTGAAATATTCCAGTTATACAAGGTTGAGCATAGTGAACGTACACCGGAACAGAATAAAAGACTTGAGATATTGCAAAACTACGATAATATGCTGGTCAAGCAGTATGATCTTCACTGTAAGAGAGATATAGCATTATTTCAAATGGTAGCCGGAATTGGAGAAATGTTTATGGAAAGCAAATGCAGCCAGGAATTATACAGTAATGAAGATACATTAGACCAATAGAAATATTTATTGTGATTAAAAATATTATGCCAGTGTTCTGGGAGAAGACATTTTAAGTCTATTACGAACTTATTCTAAGCTTTTTCTTAAAGGAACAAAAAATATAAAAATTAGTTGAATTGTAACAAAAGAGCTAATCAAAATAAAAACATTGTCCCAAAGCTGAACTATCGACATTACAC
>JAEVZU010000315.1 GCA_023392075.1 Bacillota bacterium
TCTTATCAAAGTTGGTTGCCAGCCAGTTTCCGTTGATTATCATACCAACCGTTCCATTGGTAAATAAGGTGTTGATATCTTCAGTACCCTTTACACTTGTTCCGGCAGGCACCAGACCTTCATCAAAAAATCTCTTTGACAGCTTCAAGGCTTCCAGCGCTTCAGGACTGTCGATCTTACTTGTACTCAGATCATCTGAGAGGAGCTGACCGCCCTTTTGATACAGCAGAGGCAGCCATCTGTAGCTGTTCCCTTTTGTCCAGTTGTATGCAAAGCCATATTTTGCGCCGGCCTTTTCTTTCAGTTGTTTTGCTATGTCAAGGAACTCGTCCCAGGTCCAGGCATCTTCAAGCTTGGTAGGAGCTGTGATGCCAAGTTTCTCAAAATAATTCTTATTATAATACAACGCCAGAGTATCAGTATGTTGTGGAATTGCATAAGTTGCACCTTTGTAATTAACCGCACTCCATAAGGAAGGAAGAAAGTCTGAGCTGAAATCTGCAGGAAGGTCCTTGGTTATATCTTTTAGAACACCATTGCTTGAATATCTTCCCACTTGCTGGAATTGAATCCTTATTGCATCCGGTACATCATTTCCGGCGATTCTGGTTTCAAGTTTAGTATAAAAATCCTTAAATTCTCCGCCTTGCATTGTTACCTTGATGTTTGGATTTTCATCCTGAAACTTTTTCGCCAATGCATCAAAAGCATCGCTCTCTCCGCCTGCACTTGCCCAATATGCGAACTTGATTGTTACCGGTTCTGCCGCTTTAGCGGAAGTGCTTGCAGCGCCTGCAGATGAATCTGCCGTTGCTTGATTTGAAGCTGATTGTCCGCCGCATCCAGTCAATATTGCCGATATTGAAAGAACAACTGCCAATGACAAGCCTAAAATCTTTTTCTTCATGAATAAATTCCTCCTTAAATTGGGTTTTATTAGATAAAGGAACAACTATTCCTTTATTCTCGAACATGAATCTCTGATAATAAGTCCGGTATTCATAACTTGATTTTTTACGACTTCCTCTTTTGAAATAAGTTTAATTATTGCATCTCCCGATATTCTCCCGAGAGAGGTTATATTCTGTGAAACTGTAGATATGCCCGGTTCATATAAGGCACTTATGCTGATATCGTCAAACCCCATAACCGAAAAATCCCTGGGGACTTCATATCCCTCTGATCTAAGTGCTTTTATTACACCTATAGCCATCAGATCGTTGGCACAGAAGATAGCACTATGCCTTTTAACAAGCTCCATATTACTTTTTATCAAGCTGAAGGCATCTTCGCTTGTATAATTACTTATCAAAATGCTATCTTCAGGATTTTTTTTCTGAAGCAGCCCTCTATCCTTTAAAGCTTTATTAAAACCCTTGATTTTTACTTCACTTGAGTAACTGTTCTTTGAACCGCTTACAAACAAAATATTTTTATGCCCCAAATCAAGCAGGTACTCTGTGGCTTTGAAAGCCCCTTCTTTTTCATCGTTGTAAATAAAAACTATATCCTTGTCATTAAAGTATTTGTTGACCAAAACCAGCGGCAGGGTTTTATTCAGCTTCCTATAGAAGGAAGCCGGCAGCTTTTCTATTTTGGGAGCTATAATGACGATTCCGTCGACCTGCCTCGCCAGAAAGTTTTCTACCGCCTTTTTTTCTTCAAAACCATCGCTGTTGCTGTTAATCAGTATAATGTCATAACCCTTTGCGTTACATTGGTCCGAAATACCTCTTACTACCTCCGGAAAGAATATGTTTGTTATATAGGGGACTATTACTCCCACTGTATTGGTCTTTTTGCGGACCAATCCCCTCGCTATGGCATTGGGTTTATAATTCAGTTTATCAATCGCATCCTGAATTACTTTTTTAGTATTTACATTTACTGGGTATGAATTATTAAGATATCTGGAAACTGTCGTAATTGATACACCGGCCTCTTTAGCAACATCATTTATATTGGACATGGTATACCTCCATTATGTAATTTACGAAAACGTTTTCGCGAAAGCGTTAACATGAAAACGTTTTCGTAATACATTATATAAAACCAGGCCGTATAAGTCAATATTTTTTAGGTTATTTTGCACAATATATTTTTAGTAACAAATATGTTTTTTGTGCAAACTTCCGGTAACGGTTATTTTTACTTAAGCTCATATTGCTCGAGCATTCCAAGCAGCTCTGCCGCCGCTGCTTTACTGAATATCCGATCATTAATATTTGCATCCACATCAACAATTTTAATTTCCCTGCGCAGTCCTCTGCGCAAGACTTCAATAAAGGCATTGTCAACCTCCGGCGAGTGTAAGGCTTCACCCGGAGAAGTATTCTGTCTCAATCCCCGTAAGGGAATAAGTACCGTAACCGGTCCGCGGCTTTTGTTCAGCCGCTCTGCAATAATCTCACCCACTTTGACTATTTCATGCTCCATAAGCTTAACATGTACAATATTTGAATTATGATATACATATTTGCGTGTGCTCAAATCCTTGGGCAGTTCATTGACATAAAAGTCAATAAAATCAACCCCTCCGGGTGCTATCACCTGAGGTATGCCCGCATTGCAGGCTGCAGTCAGCCTGTCATACGCTCCCGTGGAAAAACCTTTTCCAAACATTTCGGATGTAATTTCATGCAAAGACAAGTCCATTACTGCTCCGATTGTGCCTTCCTGAATAAATTCTTCCATTGCACGGCCTCCAACACCGGTAGAATGAAAGCTAATCACCTGGAAGCCGGCTTTTTCCACCAGCTTCACAGCCTCAGCAACTCCGGTGTTGATCACACCCATCAGTGTTGCCCCGATAATAAGCTTCTGCTGTCCCGATTTAAATGGAATCCCCGCATGTTCAGCCATTCCCACAATAGCAGCCGCAGCATTACTTAAAATAGTACGTGTGAGGTTATTGACTCCGGATATATCTGCAATGGAAGGCATAAGTACAATATCCTTTGTGCCCACAAATGACTCGAAAGTCCTCTGACCGCACGCAATGGTAGAAACCATCAGCTTTGGCAGGCCGACGGGCAGAGCTTTCATGGCACTGACGCCTATCACCGTGTTCTGGGCACCGCCGATAGACAAAACAGCATCAAAATTCCCCCCCGCATACAGCTCCGGCATCAAAGCAGCTATCCCATCCATCAGCCCAAGTATCATTTCATGCTTCGGAACACTGTAACCGTTCCATTCCCTGCCGGCCGCCCGGGCCACATCCTCGGCCCTGATATGGGGCACAATGCTTTCGCTGTCCTTCGCTCCCACATCTATAATGAAAGTCTTGCAGCCCAGCTGCTCTATCATCCCTTTTAAAAATTCCACTTCAGCTTCTTTTGTATCCAAACTGGCTATGATTGCTATGGTTTTTTCCATAATATCTACAGTTACCTTCCATAAGATCTCTTATTTCCCCAGAACTGGAGTCTTTTTAATACGCTCTTCTATTTCCGGTTCATGGCAAGGCAGTATGAATTCCAGGCTTTTAGCCCTTTTCTTCTGCAGTTCAAGACTCTTCCAGCATTCAACCATATTTGCAAAACGTGCCGGTGGAGTTACGGTATAGTTTATTTCACTGATTTCATTAAAATTATTCATAATGAAGGCAGAATCACCCGCACAAATATAACTTCCCCTGTTTGTATCGATTTCAACCGACTGGTGTCCCGGCGAATGTCCCGGTGTAAGGAATACTCTTATTCCGGGAGCAATTTCCACCTCACCGTCAACAAGCTCCATTTTGATACCTTCAAAAGGCCGCCTTACTCCCAATGCCGGGTGTTCATAAGACTTATAATACAGGGGTATGGGATCCATGGCAAACTCATACTCCTTACGCTGTGCTATAAATTGCGCATTGGTGAATTTCTCCATATAAAATATATGATCCCAATGCAGGTGTGTGAAAATAACTTTCTTAACATCCTCACATTTGTAGCCTATCTTTTCCAGTTGTTCGTGAATTGCCATTCCCTCGGGCTGATATGAGCCGGGGTGGTGATATTTGCTTGCCCTGTCGGTCCATGCCATGCCTGTATCCACCAGAACAAGCTCATTTCCGCCTTCTATAAGAAATGTAAACACCGGCAGCGCAACTTTTTCATCACTTATGTCAGGGTAATATTTGTGGACCGAATGATGATAGTGATACTGTTTGGGGTACGTTGGTATGTATCCTGTATTGATTGGTCTTACTGTTAGATTAGACATTTTATATCTCCTAGTTTTTAATAATTTTTAGCCCTGATTTTCAATCTGATATATTTCCTGAACTTTTCTTGCGGAATTGCTCTTGCTGTCAAATTTCAGGCCCAACCAAAGGTCAGTCAGTGAATACGCAGTCTTAGGCCCTATGACCTGCGCTCCCATGCACATGATATTCGCATTGTTGCTGAGTATTGATCTTTCGGTGGAATAAACATCATGGCATACCGCGGCATAGGCACCCTTAACCTTGTTGGCGGTCAGCGCCATACCGATTCCCGTACCGCAGATCAGTATGCCTCTTTCACACTCTTTTTTAGAAACCTTTTGCGCAACAGTATAAGCTATGTCAGGGTAATCAATTTCATCCCTGTTGTATGCTCCTACATCAACAAATTCGTGCCCTTTGGCCGTAAACTCCTTAATAAGCATCTGCTTGAAGTCAAATCCCCACTGGTCACTTCCGATTGCAATTATCAATTTTTATCTTCTCCCCTCTGCCTTTTAACTTTTTTGTTCCATGTATCTTTGACTGTGTTAAGTATCTCCATGTAAGATTCAATACTTAAACTTGCCCTGCCTACAAAAACTCCATCGACATCAGGCTTTGACATAAGCTCTTCCACGTTTTGAGGAGACACACTTCCGCCATATACTACGGTAAATTCTGCTCCGTCTCCGGACCTCCCATATAATTGCTTAAGAAGCTCCCTGATAAACCCGAGTATCTCTCCGGCATAATCAGGCCGGGCCGAATTCTCCATACCTATGGCCCATACAGGCTCGTAGGCATAAATAATTTTTTTAGCAGCATCATATGGAATTTCGTGCAAAGCATTTTTTATCTCTGTTGAAAGCAGCTCTTTCGTAAGATTTTTTTCTTTTTCCTGCAGCTCCTCCCCCATGCAGAATATGGGTATCAGGCCGACCTCCAGGGCTTTCCTGATTTTTAGATTTACTGTCCGGTTTGTCTCTCCAAATAATGTTCTGCGTTCCGAATGCCCGATTTCCACATATTTGACATCCATTTCTTTGAGTGACAATACGGATACTTCTCCTGTAAAGGCTCCCTTTTCCTCCCAGCACATGTTCTGTGCTCCGACATTTATGTCAGTACCTGCCAGTATGGCCTTTACCCTTTCCACAGCCGTAAAGGACGGAAGCACGAACAGTTCAGCGTCCTCTTCCCGGCAAACATTTTCTTTCAGCCTTTGAGCATAATTGACGGCTTCCTTATCTGTCATAAACATTTTCCAACCCGAACCAAAAACCGGTTTTTTCACAAACTCATCCTCCTAGGTATTCTGATAACCCCACAAATCCAGTGCACATTTCAATTCTTCGTGACGGTTTGCGGCATCCTCCATTTTTATTCCTTCGGTTACTGCATCAATAGCCTGTCTCATTGCCCTCGCACCGGCGGCAGCTCCTCCGGGGTGGCCCTGGACAGCTCCTCCCGAGGCCAATATGATATCATTTCCCAGATCACCGATATATTTTTCCACCATACCCGGGTGTACACCGCCGCCAACAGCCGGAAATACCGGCTTCAGGTCATAAAAAGGCAGGGTAAGCTGCTGTACTGTGCTTAAATATTTCTGGTGTTTCAAATGTGAACCTCCATATGGCGTATTTATTACGACCATATCCGCCCCTGCCAGTCTCGGGAATTTCCCCGTGACCAAATGGGAGCTTATACCCGAGAATCCGGATTCATAAAACAAGCCGGCTCCGGCATAATGCCCCAATATGGGAATATCTATTGATTCCGAAATATAATTCAGTACATCATAGCCTACTACGGAATAGTTGATCATAATTGCATCCGCACCCAGTTCAACTGCATTCTTTGCATTATCCGGCATGTTTCCCATGCGATCTGTAATGTTAACCACATAAAGAGTTTTGTGTCCGGTGGCTTCAAAAGCTCTCCGGGCTGCTTTTTTGTATTCCCTTACTCTTTTTGAAACCTCACTGAATACGGGATTTCCCAAAAGTTCGTCATCTTTGATCAAATCAACTCCGCCTAAAGCTGTCTCATAAAAAATCCCGGCACCTGCTTCAGGTGTGATTCCTGTACAGGGTTTTATCATGTTAAGCAGCAGCGGACGTTTCTTTATTCCGCTCAGTTCGCGGATGCCCTCGATCCCGTATTTGGGACCTTTAAAACCAGCTGTGAATTTTTCCGGAAATTGAACATCAATAAGTTTTGTCTGAATTGAGGTGGAGGCATCATTTCCAACCAGAGTTGTCATCATCATTGGGAACTGGCTTCCGAAATTCTCTATGGGAAACGCTATCTGGATCAGATATTTTCTTTTTTCATCCCCTGAAACTTCAAGATCAGCTGGTGGAACATCATAAATATTTACCACCTTGCCCATATGCCGTGCTCTCATTGCATCATCAATCCCCGGAACAGGAATCCATGTTCCAAGTGTTTGGCCTATGGCAAAAGCAGTAGCTTTTTTTACTATGCTTTCGTCATACATCAATTCAACGTAATAGGTGGCTATTACATAATCTTCATCCTTGATCGTTTCCATTAAGCAAAAAATTTGATCATTTTTCATTTTTATCTCCATTCAAATACCCTACCTTCATTTGACAACGTATTGTACATTGTTAATAGAGGGTGAAGTTCTTTACTTATTAAGTACTGCATTCAGATATACGATTTTTGCTGTTTCCTCAATAAGCTCGGCTGTCTGGCATGCCTTAACCGCACTTTTCCCGATTGCTACGATACCGTGACCTTCCAGCAAAAATGCCTGCAGCCCGGCCTTTTCGTCCATATTTTTATATATTTCCAGCATGCCTTCCTTAGGAATAGTCGGGGAGTCATAGGATAAATTTGGTATGGAGTGCTTCAGCTTAAGCTTTGCGTGCTGAGTTATCAAAGGTAAAACTTTTTTAGTATAGGTCCATGCTATGGAGTATGGAGAATGGGTATGTACAATGGCACCGATATTCCCGTATTTTTCATATAAGGACGCGTGGAGAACAAACTCCTGTGTAGGCTTCAAATTTCCCTCCAGTACATTTCCCTGGAAGTCTGTAACAACAATATTATCATGCACACATTCATCAAAGGCCACACCGCTTGCCTTTACGACCATTAAATCAAAATCCGGAACCCTGACACTTATATTGCCCCCGGTACCGGTTTGAAGTCCCGAATTAACCGCTCTCCTGGCTGCAAGAATTAAATCGTCCTTTGCGGCAATAGTATTTTTTTTCAGAATATCCATCCGGATAACCCCCTTTTTATTGTTATGATCTGCTTCGTATAGATTATAGATCCTCACCTATTGGTAAGGTGGTATTACCACTTTAAATAAAAAAATACTTTTATAGACATAGGTAAAATAATAATTTCAATTTTTTCACACTGAATATTTTAGCGACATTTTACTCCGACTCTTTTTTATAGCTCTTCATCATGAGGTTGCCCACACTGATAATATGATCTCTTGAACAGTTGTATGCCAGTTCAGGATTTCTGCTTTCTATGGCATCTGTTATCTGCCGGTGAAAATCTATGTAATCATATATTTCATGACTTTCACTTAAACTCCATATCTGCTGTATCTTCAGTGTTTTATGAATTGCATTGAACAAATTAAGAAATAATTGATTGTGAGAAGCCTTTATTATGGCCTCATGAAACTTGATATCCATGGAACTGAATTCTTCGTAATCACCATTCCGTATGGAAGCCTCAGCCTCTTCGGCCTTAGTCCTGTAATATTTAATCTCCTCCAGCTCCTCTTTTGTAGCCAGAGCCGCAGCAAGTTTGGCACATTCGGACTCCAAAATTTGGCGGAACTGCAGAATTTCAAAAACCGAAGTTTCGCTGGAATACATATAAGTCGCCAGCTTCCTGGTAAGAAAACTGTTATTGGCATCACGTATGAATGTACCCTGGCCGTGTTTTGTTTCCACAAGTCCCAACTGGCTCAAGGATCTCAGAGCTTCCCTCAACGGAATACGGCTGACGCCCAGAGTCTCGGCAAATACCCTCTCACTGGGAAGTTTATCACCGCTCTTTAACTCTCCCTTAATAATACGTTCTTCAATATATGCAACTATCTGGTCGCTTACAGCATTTTTATTTATTACTCCCTCGTTATAATTCAAAGTCAGTACTCCTTTTGTAATGTTAAAAATTTGTAAGCCGCCATATTCAAACTTGGTAAGGTGGTATTACCACTTTTCTCACATTCATATTATCACCTGACAATAGCTTTGTCAATTGGAATTAAAAATATTTAAATAAAATAATTAATTTGTTTATAAGCCTGTCTCCAAGTATAATCCAGCCGATGGCTACACTGAAGAACGCCGATACAAGCACGGCCCCTGCCGAAACATCCTTGATTATTTTAGCTTTGGGATGATAAACATCAACAATAATGTCAACCATGACTTCCATTGCCGTATTTATCAGTTCAAAGCAAATGACCATAGCTATCGTAAGGCATAGCACGGTCATTTCAAGCCTGCTAACCCCAAGCCAAAGTGAAAGAAGAATAACAATGGCGGCAGTGGCAAAATGAATCTTCATATTCCTCTCTTTTACAAGGGTATACCAAATACCCTGAAAAGCCGTCTTAAAGCTCTCATAAAGATTTCTGTTTTTCATATATGTCTCCGCAGCTGCATAAATGCAGCTATATATTGTGCCTGTTTAAGCCCATTTGCCGCAGGATACTTTCCTGCTTGCCAATCATTATTTTTTCCTCTTCCTCCTCCAGGTGGTCATAACCCAGCAAATGGAAGCAGGAATGTGCCGTCAAAAAGGCAATTTCTCTTTCGAAACTGTGTCCGTACTCATCGGCCTGCCTTTTTGCGGTTTCGGCAGATATTATTATGTCGCCGAGCATCAGTTCATCTGACTCGGGATCATAGTCGCCCTCATCCGATATGAGTTCTCCGTTTTCAAATTCCGCCATGGGGAAAGAGAGCACGTCGGTAGACCTGTCTATCTCCCTGTGTTCCCTGTTTATCTCCCTGATCTCATCATCATCTACAATCAATACACTTACTTCATAGGCCTTATCCAGCTCCTCTGCCTTCATGCAAAGCTCTATTGTGCGCTCTATCAATTCATTTATGCTTCCGGATATTGAAATCTTATCCTGCTCATTTTCTATTATTATCAACTCTTGCTTCTCCTTTTTCACGATTTTCCCGGTCTGCTCCGGCCGGGTTCCCCATTACATCTGTCCCGGCAGCTTCTGGCAACTCATTAAGTTCTTTGTTATTAACGTTATTTTTTCCGGTCAGGGCATCCTTTATTTCCGGATACTGCTCCCTTGCGTGGAAATAACCGCTCAATACCCTCATGAAAGAATTTGCTATTTTATCAAGGTCATTCAAAGTAAGCTGACAATTATCCAGCTGACCGTCATCCAGTTTATCCTTTATAATTTTTCTGATCAGCGCCTCGATTTTCGCTTCTGTTTTATCATTCATGGATCTCACGGCAGCCTCAACCGAATCGGCAAGCATTACTACTGCAGCTTCCCTGGTCTGCGGCTTTGGTCCGTCATATCTGTAATCCTGCTGCCTGATTTCGGTATCGCTTTCTCCCTTCAAAGCCTTATGATAAAAATAAGCGACCAGTGTAGTTCCGTGATGCTGTTTAATTATATCAAGTATCGCCTGCGGTAGTTTATATTTTGCGGCTATATCAAGGCCATCCTTCGTATGTGACGTAATAACAAGCGTACTCAGGTTTGGAGTCATCCTGTCATGCGGATTTTCGGTCAACTGATTTTCCTTGAAAAAGTCAGGCCTTTTAAGCTTACCCACATCATGAAAATAAGCACCTGCTCTTGCCAGAAGCGCATTGCCGCCCAGATCCTCGGTGGCAATCTCGGCAAGATTCCCTACCATCAGGCTGTGATGATAGGTTCCGGGAGCTTCGATCAAAAGCCTTTTCAGCAGAGGATGATTGGGATTTGATAATTCCAAAAGCTTCAGTGGAGTCACTATATTAAATGCGCTCTCCAAAAACGGCAGGAAGCCTATTGTAAGAATCATTGACACAAAACCGTTCAGGAATACTACAATACTATCGATAAGTATGGTCTTGGAATCACTCTTGTAAATAAAGTCCAGAGAAACAATAAAAGCAGTATTTATTAAGCCAAGCAGTACGCCATTCATGGACATCCTGCTGCGCTGATTGGCCTTTGAAACCATAAATGCCGATATAACACCGCAAATAAGACCCAAATACAGAAATTTCAAATTGCCCTTGGACATTATTGAAATACCCACCGTAAGAACACAGTTTATCACCACTGCAGTATCAATATTCAAAAGAGTTGCTACCAGCATGGTTCCCACAAATATAGGTATTACAAGACCATCGTAAAATGTAAACAAATATCTTGCCAGCACCAGAATTATTGTTACTATCAGACAAATCAACAGTATATTTTTCCGGCTGTTATATATATCCCTGTTATATTTCCTCAGAAACAGGGCTGTCAGTGCCGTAAGGAATAAAATAACAAAAAGGATACCTGCTGAAAACAGGTAGTCATACCTGCCGTTTTTCTCAAGCAGGTTGAGTTCCTCAAGAAGTTTCAATTTATCAGCGGTAACTATATCTCCGAAGCTTATTATCCTGGACTCTTTTTTTATCTTTACAGTGTTTGCATTATCATTATAGGCTTCTTCCTTCTTCTTTGCGGTAGCCTCATCATCCACGACCCTGTTTGGTTTCAAAATGCTCCTGACCAGATGTTCTCCCACATTCTTCAATTCCTGGCTTATACCCTGTTCACCCTGATAACTGTTCTGCAACCTATGTAAATGTATTGCAAGATTGCTTTCGGTAACCTCCTCAGCCATTGATTCTGAAATCAGCCGCCTTGTCAATTCCTCGAAAGTTTCCAGTTCACTGTCCGTTGCCTTTACAACAAGGTAATTTATCTGATCCTGTGACAGGGTTATTCCCTGGTTTTTCACCTGTTCGGACAAACTGCTGACCGCATTATCCTGGGCATCCTTCAGATATTGAGCATAGTTTTCATCCCTGGAGGATATCCCAATATCCTTTATATATTTCTCAATACTTGTTCTTGCTCCGGTCACAGCCTTAAAAAAGTCATCCTTTTTATAGATTACCTCTACAAAGGCTTTGGTATCTTCCTTGGTTACGGGTTCGACACTTTCCATGGCAGCCAGCCTGTTCTGTTCTGTCAAAACCTCATTTACAATATCCCTTGGTGCAGGAATATCAT
Organism: Bacillota bacterium; assembly: GCA_023392075.1. GTDB lineage: Bacteria > Bacillota > Clostridia > Acetivibrionales > DSM-1351 > Ruminiclostridium. The sequence continues at coordinate 11,466 of JAEVZU010000315.1, forward strand.
ATCTGGAGACATCACCGACACTCAATTTATATTTCGTCGGCTGGGCACCTGTTTCAATTATAAAAAAAGCAATTAAAACAGTAATCAATACCAGGAACATCCTTTGAACATTGATATTCCTGGTAAGCTTTTTCAGTTTGCTGATATTCTTCTTGTTTTTTTTCATTGGCAAATCCCCTAAAACTACGGCTTAACATTGCTCTTTTTATCGTATTTATCATAGGCAACTATGATTTTCTGTACCAGTTCGTGCCTCACAACATCTTTTTCAGTGAGGTATACAAACTCTATCCCATTGATGTCCTTTAAAATATTTGTTACTTCCTTAAGTCCGGATTTCTTTTCTCCCGGCAAGTCTATCTGTGTGATATCTCCGGTTATAACCGCCTTTGAATTGAAGCCTATTCTGGTAAGGAACATCTTCATTTGCTCAGGAGTGGTATTCTGGGCCTCGTCAAGGATAATGAAGGAATTGTCAAGAGTTCTTCCCCTCATATATGCCAAGGGAGCTATCTCTATCATACCTCTTTCGAGATATTTCATATAGAGATCAGCACCCATTATTTCATATAAACCGTCATATAAAGGCCTCAAATACGGGTCAACCTTGTTTTGCAGATCTCCGGGCAGAAAGCCCAGCTTTTCACCCGCCTCCACTGCCGGTCTCGTAAGGATTATCCTGTCGACCTCCTTGTTTCTGAAGGCCGTAACCGCCATTGCAACTGCCAGGAAGGTCTTACCCGTACCGGCGGGACCTATGCCAAAAACTATATCATTTTTCTTAATAGCATTAAAATAAAGTTTCTGACCATGTGTCTTGTACTTGATCTGCTTTCCTTTCGCAGTCAGACACACGTAGTCCTGTATTATTTCATCAGCCTTTTCTATCTGCTTTTCATGTGTCAGTCCAACCAGGTACTGAACATTTTGCCTTGTAATGGATTGTCCCTGCTTTGCTATTTCCAGCAGCTTTGTAACTATGGTTTCCGCTTTCTGGACATTTTCCCCATCACCGCTTATAGTGATCGAAGTCCCTCTCGTCAATACCTTCACATTGAAGGCATCCTCTATAATTTTGATATTTTCATCATAATTTCCGAAAATATTCATTGCATACTCAATACTGTAAAAATCGATGCTCTTTTCCATTATGTCTGCCAAGTATCACATTCCTCCGATCTCTTGTGTAATTCCGATATCTTCAATGCATTCTATCAATGCTCTGACTGATTTGACTCCATTGCCCTCTTCAAATTCAGCAATATTCTTTTTCAACACCTCTGCGTGTGATGGTACCTGCTTCTGTGCCATTTCTACAGCTTTCTCGGAAGCAATTTTTTTAGCAGTTGCCATATCAACTTTATTCTGTTCCAGTTCATACTCGTAATACTGATCAATAACCATTTCAAAAGGTAAGGCAAAGTTGGCTCCAAGCGACAGCTTTTTTTTCAATTCCACATGTTCTGAATTATTATATGGAATTTGGGTGTGAAATAATTTGAATTTTTTTGTAAAAAGAACTACCGAATACATTTCTTTTTTCAAACCCGTCTTTTTAGCCGTCACAAGGTTTTGATCAATTTTTGCAGTTGCCTCATACCAGGTTCTTGCTTTGACACTCCCCATGGAATGCACCATCAATGGAGGACTTTCAGGATTTTTAACATTGTCTATCCTGCCTGTAATCAACAGCTGACCTTTTGTAACAGTATCTCCAATCTTTACGGTTTCAAGTCCCTCCTTGGCAACTATTGAGTAAATTACTCCGTCCCTGGAGGCTATGATATCACAGGGAATTTCCTTATTTATCAATACAGGGGGCTTTGTTCTTTCGGTGACCTCAACATAAATCCTGGTTCCTTTGAGAGAAACACTCATTCTGGCCAGATCATTTATTTGAAGCATCATATTTTCTACAACATCGTCCGTATTGATTTTGAATTTCAAAGTGCCTGTTTTTACTCCGTTCTCCCTTAATCTTTCAAGTATAAATTCAGTGGAAATATTGTTGTTTCCACTAACCGATATATCCCAGATAAAGGAGGATATCAGAAAAAAAACAACAATACAAACACCTGAACCTATCACAAAGGCTTTACGGCTTTTATATCTGTTTAAAATAAAAGGAATACCCTTTCGTTTGACGATATGTACCTTGCATCTGGTTTTCTTTACAACAGGTCTCAATTCCTTGAAATCGGCTATGCCGAGTTTCATGGATACACTGCTGTTCTTTTGCCACCTGACGTTCCACAACCGTATATTTCTATGGGTACATATGTTTATAAACTTTTCCAAAAAGTAACCTTCAACTATAATAATAACATATCCCTTGATATAATTCCATAATCTCCAAATCAACATCTAATCTCCTATCTGCGTACCCGGTA
>JAEVZU010000011.1 GCA_023392075.1 Bacillota bacterium
CGCAGCCTTGGACGTTCATTATTGTTGAATCGGAAGATACGAAAGAAAAACTTTCAATTGCCGATCATCATCAAAAATGGATGATGACAGCTCCGATATTCATTGTAGGTGTAGCGGATATTCGGTGCCGTATTCCCAGGGATACCGAAATCAGGCTGCATGAGAACAGTTCTGAACCGGAACTTAAGCAAATTATCAGGGATACAGCAATTGCAATCGAGCATATATTGCTTGAGGCCGGGCAGCTGGGGTTGGCGACCTGTTGGACAGCCTGGTTTGAACAGGATGCTGTCAGACCTATCCTGAACATTCCGGATGATAAATATGTGTGTGGAATCATTACCTTGGGATATGGTGATGAAGCACCAGAACAGCGACCGAGAAGAGCGATGGAGGAATTTGTAAGATACGAAAAATGGTGATGAAACTTTTAGAAGTTAAAATGACAATAAATCGACTGAACAGTCATGAATATAGAAACAATCGTTGAATGGAGAAACCAGTGAATACAGCACAAAAAATAAAAAATCTGCGAAAGCACCCGCTGATTGAATTATTAAAAAATAACAAAGGAAATCCGAGAACTCTAATTTTGATGGAACCTCTCTGGGGTATTCCTTATAACTTAATCGCACCTTTTGCCACACTATATATGTACACGCAGGGAATAACGGACGTTCAAATCGGACTGATTCTGTCGGTTGCCATGTTTGTTCAGGTGTTTTTTTCCTTCTTCGGTGGTATAATCACCGATAAGATGGGGCGCAAATTTACAACCATGATGGGTGATTTCTTTGGTTGGAGTGTTGCCTGCTTGATATGGGCTATTTCGGGTAACTTTTGGCTCTTTTTAATTGCAGTTTTATTTAACAGTTTTGAGCAGATCAACCAGACGGCATGGTATTGCTTATTAATTGAAGATGCAGATTCAAAGGATTTATTAGGAATATATACCTGGGTGAACATTGGCGGTCTGGTTGCAATCTTTTTTGCACCCATTTCGGGATTTTTAATAAATTCCTTTACCGTGGTTCCTGTTGTCCGTGTTTTATATTTTGTTTTCGCTGCAAATATGCTGATTAAGGTGATTATTACTTTTCGGCATTGTGATGAAACCCGGCAGGGAAAGATTCGTATGGCCGAGACGAAAGATACCTCTGTCATACAGATGATATATGAATACAAGGATCTGATACCCAAAGTGCTAAGGAATAAAGAGATTATGAAAGTGCTTGTTGTCTCTGTGATATTATATATAACGAATCTTGTCAGTACCAACTTCTTTAGCTTGTATGTAACACAAAGACTCGGTATAGCAGATCGTTATCTGGCTTTTTTTCCTATTTTGAATGCGGCTGTTATGTTGATATTCATGATTGTAATACAGCACCGCCTGGAATCTGTGAAATTCCGGATACCTATGTGGATCGGTCTGGTATTGTATGCCGCGTGCTCGATTCTTCTGATACTGACTCCCATCGGCAGTATGCCGTTTATTATCATTTATGTTTTTGTCGCGGCAGTAGCCAGTGCCCTTGTAGTGCCTCGTAAAGATGCCTTGCTTCAGCTAAACATTAATCCGAAGGAGCGGGCTCGTATTAATGCTTTGATTATGTCCTTTACCATTGCTTTTGCCTCACCATTTGGCTACTTTGCCGGATGGTTATCAAGTATTGACCGCCGATTGCCATTTGTGTTTACATTAACTATTTTCATTGCAGCGATCATTATCGTTGGTCGTATCCGTGATCCCGAATTCGCTGATGAACCTGTGGAAGTTGATAATCCTGTGGCTTGTGGCACAGGTGATTAAACTATAGAAGGTAATTAAGTGGATAATAAATATCCGCGTCGTATACAATTTGGTTTTTTTATACTCTATGGTAATTTAATTGCCATAAGTAGTACAATTAGTATATTCATAGTATATTTAAGGAAAATAATATAAAGATTTGTTAATGACGGGTGTAATTTGATTGAGAAACAAGTCAGGTCGATTACCCGAATAAGGAGGAGGCTATGCTTGATCAGATCCGGCATTTGCAGACAGAACTTATTGAAATCATAGATCGCCATACTAAAAGTGAAGGTTACGAGGCAACAGCCATTCCGTATTTGGGTTTTTCGAAGTATTCCGTACCACACTATTCCACTTTGGCCGGGCCACCGTACAAACTTTACAACCCCTCGATAGGTATTCTTGTTCAAGGCTCAAAGAGTGTTATTTTAGGGGAAGAACGTTTTAGGTATGGACCATCGAACTATTTTGTAACGACCATGGATTTACCGATAATTATTGAAGCTTTGGATGCATCAAAGGAAATTCCTAACTTATCATGTAAAATTGAGTTTACACCCGGTTCCATACTGGAACTTTTAAGTGAAGATGACATTAATAAGAGTTTAAGGAGACAACCGCGACGTGGTATACATGTTTCGGAACTAAACGTTTCCATGTTTGATGCTGTTGTGAGATTTGTACGATTATTGGATAAACCAACTGATATTGCAGTCCTTGCACCTTTATATCATAAAGAGATTTTGTATAGGATTTTGTGCGGTGAGAACGGTGATGCATTAAGACAGATTGTTGCTGATGCAAGCCCGACTATTCATATCCGAAATGTTGTCCAGCATATTTTAAACCACTTTCATGAGCCCATACGCGTTGAGAATTTGGCAAATATAGCCAATATGAGTGTTCCTACGTTTCATAGGCACTTTAAAGAAATTACTGCTGTGAGTCCGATTCAATTTCAAAAACAACTAAGGCTCCAAGAAGCCAGGCGTTTGATAATATCCGGGACTGTAGCGGTCTCGGATGCTGCATATCATGTTGGATATGAAAGCCTGACGCAATTCAGTCGTGAATACTCTCGGGAGTTTGGTTATTCGCCAAGGAAAGATTTGATACGGCATAAAAGTCGCACAAAACAGTAATTAGTGGTTTGGTTATATACAATAGGCCAAATGTAACAAGGGGCTGTAGCAAAACAGTCCAAAAAACAGAGCCAAAATGACTGCAAAAGCAGGCACTTTGGCTCTGTTTTTTGGTATACTTGAATTGATGAAAAACATAATATACCATAAAAATTATGGCACAGGAAAACATAATGTGCAACTGAAAATTGATGAGGCTTTTGCTGAGAAAGTAATTCCAGCGGACGACAGTGTGCGGCTCTTAGATGAAATTATGGAGGAGATGGATCATACCGCACTTTTTAGAGCATACAAACACACAGGCCGTCCCCCTGCAACAAATCCCATCACAATGATGAAGATCCTGGTGTACGCCAGTATGGAGGGCAATTATGCGAGCCGTGGGATTGCATCGTCCTGCAGTCGGGACATCAATTACATCTGGCTTTTAAACGGAGAAAAAGCACCCAATCACAGTGAGATCGCAAGGTTTCGAAGTAAACGGCTAATAGAATGTAGCGAAGAGCTTTTTTATCAACTGGTTGGAAAGCTGTCCGTGCTCGGTGAAATTAAATACGAGCACCTGTTTGTGGATGGAACAAAGATCGAGGCGAATGCAAACAAATACAGCTTCATCTGGAAAAAGAGTACGACGAAGTATGAGGCGCGCCTGCTTGCGAAGCTGGAGAATCTGAAGCCGGAGCTTTGCACCAGATACGATATTTTGGCGGACACTCCGGAAGAATTGCTCAGTGGGCTTGAAAGTCGGATAACAACGACCTTTGTACATGGCAGAGGCAAACGTAAAAGTGAGCTGCAAAGGGATATTGAGCTTTTGCGGGGACTGCTTTTCCGGAAAGACAAGTACGCCAGATACCAGGAGACCTTCCAAGGGCGTAATAGCTTCTCAAAAACTGATCCGGATGCAACGTTTATGCACATGAAGGATGACCATATGCGTAACGCGCAGCTGAAACCGGGTTACAACATCCAGTTCGGGGTGGAGGGTGAATATATTACCGGTGTACACGTATCAAGTGAACGTAGTGATCAGCTTGCGCTCATTCCGCTACTTGAAAATATGGAGGCGCATCTGGGAAAAGGCTATAACGATGTGACGGCAGATGCAGGCTATGAGAGCGAAGAAAACTATACATACTTTGAGAACAGGGCAATCGAGTGCTACATTAAGCCTCAGAATTATGAACGGTCCAAAACAAAAAAATATAAAAGTAACATGGCACTGAGAGAAAACATGGGATATGATCCGGATCTGGATGAGTATACGTGTCAAGCCGGGAAAAATCTCAGGCCAGTATATGTAGGCAAAAGGAAGAGCAAGTCTGGATTTGAAAGTGAGATTACCTACTACGAGTGTGAGAGCTGTGAAGGCTGCCCGCATAAAAAGTCATGTACCCGGTCAAAGGGTAACCGAAAGCTTCAAGTTTCGAAGAAATTCATTGAACAGCGCAAGCTGTCGCTGGAGCGTATCACCAGCGAAAAAGGTATCCTGCTGCGGATGAACCGTTCCATCCAGGCGGAAGGAGCCTTTGGGGTCATGAAGCAGGACTACGGGTTCAGACAATTTCTGCTTCGCGGAAACAAGAAGGTCCTGACAGAGATTCTTTTGGTAGCGATGGGCTACAACATCAATAAGCTGCATAACAAGATCCAACAAAACCGTACCGGCAGACAATTGTTTGAAAAACTTACGGCTTAACGGTGATAAAAACGGAATATCTTTTGACTTAGGGACGGACTTGCGAGTCGATCCTCTTGTTCTGTTGTCTCTTTTTTAGTAAAAGCTTCTTTTTATATTACGTAACGTTGCAATATCAGGGCACAAGAAAAGACCGTAGCAATTTTTTGTTTTGCTACAGCCCCTTGTTTTTTTGATAGATGATAGAATTAGGCAAATATATAATTCAATCGTATTAACGGTGCATTTAGCAGGCAAGTTATAATCTAAATGAACATGTTCGAAAATAGTAAATGAGATAGAGTGTAGTTATAACATAAGAGATTTAAGGAGATAAATATGGAATATTTAAAACTTGGGAACACCGGACTTGAAGTTTCGCAAATCTGTATCGGCTGTATGGGTTTTGGAGACCCTTCTGCGGGACATCCTACCTGGGCCATTGGTGAGGAAAAGGCTCGCGGGGTGATTAAATACGCGCTTGATGCAGGTGTAAACTTTTTTGACACTGCCAATCTCTATTCCAAGGGGACAAGCGAGGAGGTTGTTGGAAAAGCTCTTAAGGATTTTGCAAAACGTGAGAATATTGTCATTGCTACAAAACTTGGTGCCCCCATGCGTTCTGGTCCTAACTCGTTTGGTCTGTCCCGTAAGGCGATTATGACAGAGATTGATAACAGCTTGAGGCGTCTAGGCACAGATTACATCGACCTATACCAGATACATCGCGCTGACCCTTTTACTCCATGGGAAGAAACGCTTGAAACACTTCACGATCTTGTAAAAATGGGTAAGGTGCGCTATTTAGGTGCTTCTACAATGCGGACGTGGCAGTTTGCAAAAGCCCTTCATCTCCAAAAAATGAATGGCTGGAGCCGCTTTATATCCATGCAGCATAACTACAATTTAATTGCCAGGGAAGAGGAGAATGAAATGATTCCATTCTGTGCCGACGAAGGCATTCAGACCCTTGTCTACAGTCCTCTTGCACGTGGCCGGTTGGCCCGTCCCTGGGATGGAACATCTGCTCGGTCTGAAGCCGAGCCTGCAGCTGCCAGGCTATACGAGGCAACTGCTGAAGCAGATCAGAAAATAGTCGAGGCGATTGGTAAAGTAGCAGAAAGCCGTGGTGTCAGCCGCGCAGTAATCTCCCTTGCCTGGATTTATCGTAATCCCGTTGTTGCAGCGCCTATCGTGGGAGCGCTTAAGACCAGCCATATAGATGATATGATAAAGGCGCTCTCAATCATGCTGACCGATGAAGAGGCAGCACAATTGGAGGTGTCGTATACCCCTCGTATCGACCCGATGGTTAAAAATTCTGATCCGAAGGGGATAATTAAAACAGCTGCATCCGTTGGACTAAAAATTGCATCTGCATTTAAAGCAAAATAATTAGAATGAAAAGAATACAATTTCTGTTTTGAAGGGACTTGAGCGATTTGTGTGCATGGGGAGCATAAATCGTTCAGCCTCCGTCTTTTCTTCAAGATACTGATCTCATACCGTCCTGATATTCTTAAAGCAAAAATCCGCCGGACACTTCAATGTCCTGGGCTGTAACCCAGCCGAAATCATCGGACAACAGGTTCACAATGACCTTTGCAAGATCCTCGGGCCGGCCGATTCTGCCAAATGCGGATTGCTCTGCCAGCGGCTGGATGAATTCAGGATGTTTATCAAATGCCCCATCGCCAAAATTGCTGTGCGTAGGACCGGGAGAAACTGCGTTGACCCGAATTTTGCGCGGTGCAAGTTCCTTGGCGATGTAGCGGGTCCAGGATGACAATGCTGCTTTTAACGAGCCGTAGGCGGAGTACCCTGGAGATGATTGATTCTTGGATGTACTTGTGGTATTTACGATGGCTCCGGTATCATCCATGAATCGGACGAGGTGTTGTGTTAAAAAGACGGGTCCTTTGAAGTTCGTATTAAGAATCTTATCAAAATACTCTTCACTCATCTCATTGAACATCATTGGCCCACCAACTCCGCCATTATTGACTAAATAATCAAAAGTCGTTCTGTTCCAAATTTCTTTGAGGCTCTTTTTCACTCCTAGAACGAAACCTTCAAAGGTTGATATTTGAGTCAGATCCAACTTCAGTGCTACGGCCCGAACTCCTTTATTCATCTCAATTTCCTTAACGACAGCTTCTGCGCGATCCTTATAGGAATTGTAAGTGAGAATGACGCCAGTTCCGCGCTTGCCTAACTCAAGTGCGGTCGCTTTTCCAATGCCGTTGCTTCCACCTGTTACGATTGCAATTTTCATAAGCTCCTCCTTTTTTGTTGTTCAATCTGGATTTTATTTTAATGGTTTCTGCTGAAATAATCTAGATTCAATGATGCCTTTTAATTGCCTAAAACCACCAATGATGCTTTCAAATCACCAGAATTATCCTCTGCATCTATCGTAAAAAGAGCCTAAAAATGCCGAAGGACTTGGGAGCTGCGTTGAGAAATGGGAAGTCCTGTGATAGAATGTGTATATGAATAAAGTTTTAGATGAAATTATCAATTTAATGAATAGGGCAGGCACTCGACCAATTGAAACCGGAGTACCGGGGCTAAGCATGATTAAGGGAGACATTCCCACACATCAACTCACAGCTCTTTACAAACCGACGATTGGTTTTACGGTTCAAGGAACGAAGATTCTTTCTATCGGGGAGCACAGCACTACCCTGAAAGGGCCTTCATATTACGTGCTGCCGGTACATGTGCCCGCAACGGCGAGTGTACACCCGGACCGTGATGGCCGTCCTTATATGTCTCTTGGTCTTGAGTTGAATCAGAATGTTCTTCAGAGTTTATTAAGAGATCTTCCTGAAGCTCTCTTACCAGTTGCTTCTGAACATTTCGCAGCTTGTGAAATAGACATTGAATTTATGGAGGCATGGCTGCGCTTATTGCGATTAACGAAAACATCAAGAGATATTCCGGCTCTTGCACCGGCTTATGAACGCGAAATCCTTTATCGTGCTCTGATGGGACCACAAGGATGGTATCTGAGGCAACTCGGCCTGCGAGAAAGTAATTTCTCCAAGATTTCTCAGACTGTAAAATGGCTTCGCGATAATTATACAAGGCCAATAGACATCGGTGAGATGGCATCAAAATCCAGTATGGCTATAAATACCTTTCACCGTCAGTTTAAACGGGCAACGGGTTTAAGCCCGATTCAATTTCAAAAGCAATTGAGGCTTTTGGAGGCTAGAAACCTCATTGCATTTGAAGGGTATGCAGTAGCCAGTGCCGCATATCAAGTTGGCTATCAGAGTCCCTCTCAGTTTAATCGAGAGTACTCCCGTTTCTTCGGTTCATCTCCGGCTCGGGACACTGAGAAGCTAAGACGGATCGAAAGCGCAAGGGATTAGCAGGCAACTGTTTTCGGAAATATATCTGCCGCAAGGCCTAATCAGGCTCTGACAGCATCTGTTTTACACACACAAGGCAGTATATGCTTTACTTTCCATCTTGACAAATGAAAATAAGAACTACTATAATTGAATTATTGAACTATTATGACATTTTATTCATTAATTCAAAATGGGAGATTGTATTATGCGGGACATCTATCGTGAAAAAACTGCAATCAGAGAGAAGCTGATAGAAAGCTGTCGGGTATGTTGGCAGCAATACGGCTACAAAAAGACGAGCGTGTCAGAGCTTGCTGCTATGTCTGGTATCTCCACGGGCGCGTTCTATTTGCACTTTCCGTCAAAGGAAATGCTGTTTGTCGAAACTCAGCGTGTTTTCATGGACAAGCTGTACGGCATATTAACGGATAATATGCCCGCAAATCCAACGAAACGCGATTTGGCAGAAAGGTTTAAACGTTGCGTGGATGAAGGCTTTGAGAACAAGTGGATTTTTCTCCTGCGTGATGATTATGAAACATTTCTGCGAAAGCTCCCGGAAGGTTTTTGGGAACAGGATTATGAAAAAGACCTGGTGAACATCAAAGACGTTATAACGCTATACGGTCTTGTGCAAAAAGTGTCAATGGATGAAATCTCAGCAGTGATAAATACGCTGTTTATGTCTATTGACATTCCTGATGTGATTGGCGTATTGCAGAGGCGCGCGTTAGAAATTTTGATTGATTCCGCAATGGATAATTTATTTGAATAGGAGCGTAATTTAATGACAAACATAAACCTGACTGTCGAAGCACACGCCTCTGAGGCGTCCCCAGTGATACAACGCCCAGCCGCCGGAGCATTGCTCATAGCCGGTCCTGTAATCTTTCTGCTTGCTGAGCTCATCGCTGCAGCCGCATGGACAAATCCGCCCTACAGCTATACATACCACTTCATCAGTGACCTTGGAGTCTGCGGACCCTCGACACTGTTCGGGCAGTATATGTATTCGCCGCTGGCATGGGTGATGAACACCGGCTTCTTCCTATTCGGCATCACAATCCTTGCCGGTATTGTGATGCTGCGTGGTCTGTCGGGATGGCGCCGCTGGGCGACACTTGTGCCCGCAACGCTGCTGGCCATAGGAGGCATCCTGTTGGCGCTGTTTCCCGGATCCGGCGAGGCATTAGAAAACGGCAGCGGTGACTTCCACGCTATGGGTGCCTTTGCAGGCTTTATCGGAGCTAATGTGCTCGCGATCATACTCGGAAGTATGCGGCATCGCGTCGGTTTTCCTTCGAGAATCGGGAGAATTCTGGTTACGGTTGGTGTGATCGGCCTGCTTTCGACTGTGCTCTATCTCATTGTGATATTTTCTTCCGGTGACAACGTTATCGGTATCGTCGGCCTCATCGAACGAGGTGCTACCCATCCGTTTCTGATCGGTCTCCTTTGCGCGGGAGCATCAATTGGGAGTCAACGAATTTCAGCTGAATGAGCATTTGGCTGATAATTTATAATCAACGCTATTGTTCATAACAATCGCGCCAAATTTTATAAAAGTTGCTTTCCAATCTTAAAAATTGGCAAAATAGCCGGCGTGAGGCGTGTTATACATTGTCAATACAGGGTACATGTCATAAAGAATAATCCGGGAATCAGAGCTAAAGATGTTCGGAATTATCAGACAATCGGCTTGATTAGTACTATAGAAAAGCAAATATGAGAATTAACGGCGAAATTTGCAATATACTAGAAAATTATTATATGATGTAAAGAGAAATTTGATGAGGAAAACTCAAAATGGGAATTGTATGAGGTTATAGATACATTCCCGGAGGAGGAGGGGATAATGTTTTGCTGAAAAACCAGATATTGAAGCAATACTTTGGATATGATACGTTCCGGGAGGGACAGACAGAAATGATTGACAGCATTTTGAACGGAAAGGACGTTCTGGGCATCATGCCGACAGGTGCAGGAAAATCTCTGTGCTTTCAGGTTCCTGCCCTTGTGTTTCCGGGAATTACTCTTGTCGTGTCTCCTCTCATCTCCCTTATGAGGGATCAGGTGCAAGCGCTTGTTGCGAATGGAATTCCTGCTGCTTTCATCAACTCAACCCTGTCCTCTGCCCAAACAGCGAAAGCCATTGATAACGCCGGAAACAATAAGTACAAAATTATCTATGCAGCGCCGGAAAGACTTGATCTTCCTGAATTTATGGAGTTTTTACAGAGCGCGGACATTTCAATGGTAACGGTGGATGAGGCGCACTGCGTATCCCAATGGGGTCAGAATTTCAGGCCAAGTTATCTGAAAATCCGTGACATGATTGAGCAGCTTCCAAAAAGGCCGGTCATTTCGGCGTTTACCGCAACAGCAACCAGTGAGGTTAAAGAGGATATCATCCGCCTTTTAAACCTGGCGGAGCCTCGTGTACTGATTACGGGTTTCAATCGTGAGAATCTCAGTTTTGAGGTAAAAAAGCCGGCAGACAAGTACCGTACTGTGCTAACCTACCTGAAGGAGAACACGGATAAAAGTGGAATCATCTATTGTTCAACCCGTAAAACAGTGGAAGAAGTATGCAGCAGACTAATAGGGGACGATTTCAAGGCAACCCGGTATCATGCAGGGTTAACGGAAGAAGAACGTACACGCAACCAGGATGATTTTCTCTATGACAGAAAAGCGGTCATGGTTGCCACTAACGCGTTCGGGATGGGAATTGACAAGAGTAATGTCGCTTTTGTTATCCATTACAACATGCCGAAAAATCTGGAGAGCTATTACCAGGAGGCAGGAAGGGCAGGACGTGATGGAACCGCGGCGGAATGCATCCTGCTTTATGGCGGACTGGATGTCATCACAAATCAGCTGCTGATTGACAGTGCAAATGGCAGGGATGAAATGGACCCCAAAATGCTGGAATTGGTAAAGGAGAAGGAACGGGAACGACTGAAGAGGATGACCTATTATTGCCATACCTCCGATTGTCTGAGAGAATACATTCTGAAGTACTTTGGTGAGAGAACGGTTAGCTTTTGCGGCAATTGCAGCAATTGCAATGACAATTTTGAAGAGACGGAAATCACCGAACAGGCTCAAATGATTCTATCCTGTATTGCCAGACTGAAGGAACGCTTCGGCATTAAAACGGTAATAGATACCCTTAGGGGAAGCAAATCGGAGAAGGTGCTGAGGCTTGGCCTGGACCAGATAAAAACGTATGGAATAATGTCGGGGGTTCCGGAAAAGAGAATTCGTGATATCATTAACTATCTGGTTCTCCAGGAGTATTTGCTGCTTACCAATTCGGAGTTTCCCGTTGTCAAGCTGGCAGCCCGGTCAAAGGAAGTGCTGCAGGATAATGCTAAATTATCCATGAAGATGCCAAAAGAGAGTGAAACGGGTAATGGTTTTGCCAAAGCGGCAGAAACAAGGAGAAAAGCATATGGGCAAAGCTCATCCGATCCATGGATTGAGGGCCGGAAAACGGCTGCGGATCCTGGGCTGATGAAAAAACTGAAAGAGCTGCGGCTGAATATAGCTCAGGAAAAGAAGGTTCCGGCGTTTGTTATTTTTTCCGATGCAACGCTGGCGGACATTTGCCGGAGAATGCCATCCAGCTTGGAAGAGCTTCTGGAAGTATCGGGTGTCGGCAAAGTGAAGCAGGAGGCCTATGGTAAAGCGCTTTTGGAGGTTATAAACAATCCAGGCAGTGCCGACGTGCCTCAGCTGATTCAAACGTCGGGATACAGTCTGGATGAGGTATGCCAATTAATTATAAATACCATGGAATTGTCCGATGATTCTGTGGCTGTCAGCATGGTTGTGGATAAAATCAATATTATCCTGCTGCAGTGTGATTTTAAAACAGTATCTGCACAAAAGGTAACGGAGTATCTGGTTCAGAATGGATATCTGGAAATTGAAGAGGAAAACGGCAGTAGATCAAGAGTTGCATCCTTAAAAGGCATGGAAGCAGGAATTACGACGATTATAAAAGTGTCCAACAACAGGGAAAGCTATAAGCAAAACCTCTATAATAGAGATGCACAGAATTTCTTAGTGAGTAATATCCAGTCCATTTTAAAGTATATTTACAAAATAGAAGTATAGTATTCTCAGTTCGACTGTTCAATTCCGCCGGTATGATATGGATTGTTTTGATTTTACTGATATTGATAATTATCATTCATTATTTTTCTGATCCGGTTTACTTTGTTTTAGATGTTCTATTCCCCAACTATTCATTTCATCCAAAATTGGTTTTAAAGATTTTCCAAGCACCGTAAGAGAGTATTCGACCTTTGGTGGTACCTCCGGATAAACTTTTCTATAAATTATACCATCTGCCTCCAGCTGCCGAAGCTGTTGCGTCAGCATCTTCTGGCTTATTCTGCTGATTCCCCTACTGAGGTCACTGAACCTTTGTGTACCATTATTAAATAGATTTCTTAGAATAAGCACCTTCCATTTGTGCCCGATCAAGTTGACTGTATGCTCAATAGGGCATGATTTATCACATGGCATTATTATCACTCCTGTCAATTATTCCTCAATACTTACTATTTGGTTAGTATAATACAAAATAGTGCCTTCTTGCAAATAGTTTGTAACACTATTATAGTGAGTATACAACAGTAATTTAAATTAAATGATTTGGATTTAAATTGTTAATGACAGTGAAAACTAACTTTAAATTTAAAAAAGATAGGAGTAATAAGTAATGAATAAAATTAATATTGGCGATATTCTTGATTTTTCAACTGAAAAAAGCACTCGTAAGGCAATATTCAAAGAAGGTAAGCTGGATACAGGACTTTTGCTTTATGCCCCTGGGCAAACAACACCTGATCATAAGCATTCTGATATCGATGAAGTCTTTTATGTAATATCTGGTGAAGGTACAATCACAATAAACAATGAAGAAATTCTTCTGAAAGAAAAGGATATAATTTTCTCACCTACCGGTGAGTCGCATGGATTCAATAATACCAGTTCTACCAATTGGGTTGTGCTGCAAATTAAAATTGACACTTCCCAAAAAGATTAAAGCATATTGATACAAATTCAAAATTGAGTACAGGAGGTATTGATTAATGTTTACACGAATTGACCATGTTGCATTTTCTGTAAAAGACAGACAAAAGTCGATTGACTTTTATGAAAAAAACTTTGGGTTCAAAAAATATTTCGAACACGATGTTCCCGGGGTACCGAACCTTGAAAAGGTTGTTTATCTTCAGTTGGGAGACACCGTGCTGGAGTTTGAAAATTGGACACATGAAAGGGAGAATAGGGGGTATCATTTCTGTCTTATTAGCGATGATTTTGATTCGGATTATCAAAAGCTTAAAAGTGCAGGGATTCCAGTTGTAACTGAGCCACATATTCCCGAGCCCAGAACACTTAGGGAAACAGGTTGGAAAAGAGTTGTTTTTCAAGGCCCTGACGGTGAATTAATTGAGTTCCGAGGATAAAAAATATAGAGCTTTATTTATGAGCATTTGCCGGAAGAACAGATGAAGAACTGCTGAGCTTATTTATCAGGCTTCTGCAACTGATTAATAAACCTGAAGACGCTAATTTTTTAGCGGGACTGCTTATTATTGCACAACAGGACATGAGGGTCAAATTCGAGCTGAACTGGTTGAGCGCGGTGTGCGGTCATCTGCCGTGCGGCTCGCACCGTGTGTACATGACCTCGGTAGTCAGGGCTTCGCCACACGTCTGGCTGGTCTTGCCCGTGAAAAAGGTGTTTCAGCATACGTCGGCGACGGATCGAACCGCTGGCCTGCCATACATCGGCTTGATGCGGCAAATTTATTTCGGTTGGCTGTGGAATCTGCTCCTGCCGGTTCATGCTTGCACGGTGCCGGTGAAGAAGGTATACCCTTTAGGAACATAGCCGAGGCAATCGGCCTCCGTCTGAACCTGCCGGTGTCCAGTATTTCACTCGAAGCTGCAACTGAACACTTCGGATGGCTTGCCCCGTTTGTTTCAATGGACAATCCGACGTCAAATGCATTGACGCGGAAGAGGCTAGGTTGGGAACCGGTAGAGGCCACGCTGGTCGCTGATATTACAGGGAAATAAACTCTAATAAGAGAAAAAGCTGCTTCTTGAGTTGAACTTTAAAAGGCTGCTACGCTGCCCAAAATGTGCTTTGGCCTTTCCATAAAACTGTTTGGCAAAGATACATAAACCACAATCATGCCGGAGGAAGATAACATTAACTCCGCCAAGGAGAAGGTTTGTCTATTCTGTGAACGTGGAAGGGACCAGGGTAACCCATGAAGGCGAACGTCTCACTTTCTATTAAAAGGTTTAACTCCCGAGAAAGAACAAAATATATAGCCTTGCAATTATAAAAATCCCAGGAAAGCTTCTTATGAAGCCTTCCTGGGATTTTATTGTGTAACGAATACCAAAGGGTAACAGGGTCGATACGGCTTATATATGTCACCAAAATCTGCCAACAAATGCCAAGATTGCCTACTAGTTTCATGGAAAAATTAAAATATAATGGAAATAACAGATTATATTGGAAATAATTACATTGATCTTTGGTAATTTTCATATGGAATCCAACCTCTTATTACAGAGGTAACATGTAATTGTGCTTACCCCAATTGTTCTATTAACTATTGGCTGCAATCAATATAATTATCTGTAACAAAGTGTGTTTATTCAGCTTGAGATGCCTGAGCCACAAATTCGAAATTCTTTCTTTCAAGGGGGTGAATTATTTCCTTTAAATCAGGGTATTGAATTTGTGTTTTTAGTTTATCCTTCGATTTTGTCAGGGGCATTTATTAAGCTGAGTGAATATAAAACAAAGCATAGAGAGGAGTAGAAAGTATGAAGAAAAACTTAGGAAAACTACTGCCCCTGGTTCTTGTGTTGGCTATGTTATTTACTCTGCTTCCTATGGGAACTTCCGTGTCCTCGGCAGCCAGCGGCAAAAACTTTGTAGTATATTTCCCTAACTGGGGCATGTATAATGCTGCACATATGTCAATGAATGTAGGTATGATTCCATGGAATAAAGTAACATGCATAAATCATGCATTCTTCACTATTGATACAAGTTATAAACTTGTTTCCACTGACGAATATGCAGACTTCCAGGCCACCTTTGCACACTCCGAAGGCTGGGATCCCGGCATGGTGAGGGGACACTTCGGAGAATACAAATATTACAAGACACAGTATCCGAATGTAAAAGTTGTTATCTCGGTTGGTGGATGGACAAGAGGTGAAAACTTTCACGCAATGGCTCTGACATCATCAAGCAGAGCAATATTCATTCAAAGTGTCATAGATTTCCTGAAGAAATATCCTTTTATTGATGGTGTGGATCTTGATTGGGAATACCCCGGAGTCAACAGGGTCAAAGATCCCAATGATCAGTATGACAGGGGCTGTCCCGGCGGACCTGAGGACAAGCAGAATTTCACAGCATTGCTGAGGGAAATCCGTCAAGCATACAATAATAACGGTATGTCCGGCAAGCTTCTTACCATAGCCGCACCAGGCGGTTATGAAAAAGTTGATTTGACGGAACCCAATGTATATTCTCAATATTTGGATTGGTTAAATATAATGACCTACGATATTCATGGAGCGTGGGATACCATTACAAACCACCAGTCGGCAATTTACAAGAATCCAAATGATCCATCCGGAACTTCACCGGTTGATATCAAGAATAAATACAATACGGATTACATCATGAAACATTACAGGGATACATATAATATTCCTGCATCCAAGCTTAATGTAGGTTCACCTTTCTATTCCCGCGGTTGGAAAAATGTAGTTGCCGGTACGGGTACAAACGGCCTTTTTGCCACAGCCAGCGGTGCTCCCGTGGGTAACCTTGATGATCCGGGCAGCCCCGGAGGCCAGAATTCCTATGCCCAGATGAAGGTGCTGGAAAATACTGCAGGCTATACAAAATACAGAGATTCGGTATCTCAGGTTCCCTGGCTTTATAACAGCTCTTTAGGTATTATGTATACCTATGAAGATGAAACCTCTGCAGCCGCAAGATGTGATTATGTCATCAATAACGGCTTTGGCGGAATCATCGGTTGGGAAATTTCCTGTGACACCTCTAATTTCTCATTAACCAATACAATATCAGGCAAGCTTGGCATAAACAGCACCACACAGGTGGCAACGCCAGCCTTCAGTCCTGCAGGCGGAACATATACATCTGCACAGAACGTAACCATCTCATGTGCAACAGCCGGTGCTGTCATAAGGTATACTACCGATGGAAGCGAGCCTACTGCTGCATCAACACAATACACAGGTGCCATCAATGTAGCCGGTACTACCACCATAAAAGCCAGGGCATTCAAATCCGGTATGAATGATTCGGCTGCGGCTTCTGCCACATACAATATTCAGTCGGCTCAAACGGTAGCTGCTCCTGTATTCAGTCCTAATGGAGGCAGTTTTTCTACTGCACAGAACGTAACCATCTCCTGCGCAACAAGCGGTGCCACCATCAGGTATACCACTGACGGCAGCGAGCCCAATTCAACATCTGCAATGTATACCGGTCAGATTAATATCGCAAGCAGTACTGTTATTAAGGCAAAAGCCTTTAAGGCGGGTATGAGTGACTCGGCTGTTGCAAGCGCTGCCTTTACTATTACCGGAGGAAATGAAGGAGTTGACCTTGGTAATCCTGCAGGTGCTCCGGCCACAGGCTCAATAAGCCACAACAACTGGGATGGTGATGGAGTATACGATATTACCATGAATATATGGTGGGGTAATAACGCAACTTCATGGACGGTATATGAAAACGATAAAATTGTACTCTCCGGAGCACTTCAAGGAAATTCACCCAATGCTCAAACAGCAGTTTATAACGTAACGGGGAGAGCAAATGGTACCTATACATATAAAATTGACCTTAAAAACAGGTTCGGTACAACCTCAACCAATTCCATAACAGTAAATGTTACAAATGGCAGTACTGTTCAAACAGTAGCTGCACCTGTTGTTTCACCGGCAGGAGGAACTTATGCCACGGCGCAGAATATCACTGCTTCCTGTGCTACCGAAGGGGCAGCCATCAGATATACAACCGATGGAACCGAGCCGGCAGAGAATTCAGCCGTATGGGGCGGAGCTCTCACAATAACCCAAACTACAACTCTCAAGTTCAAAGCTTTTAAAACGGGGATGAACCCATCTGAAACTGCAACAGCTGTCTATACCATACAGAATGACCAGACTGCTGCAACACCTGCCTTCAGTCCTGCGGGGGGAACGTATTCATCAGCACAGAACGTAACCATCTCCTGCGCGACAGCAGGTGCTGCCATCAGGTATACTGCCGACGGTTCCACACCTGATTCATCCTCCGCACAATATACAGGGCCGATAGCTGTTACGGGTACCAAAACAATAAAGGCAATTGCCATGGCGGCAGGCATGAATAATTCAGCCGTTGCAACCGCCACTTACACCATCGGCAGCAGCGGTTATCCAGCCTGGGCTCCGAATACGGCATACAGCGCGGGAACCATAGTGTCTTACAACGGAAGCAACTACAGGTGTCTGCAGGCACATACCTCCCTCGCGGGCTGGGAACCCTCCAATGTTCCCGCCTTGTGGGAGCAAATCGGCAGCGCACCTGCACAGGCGGCGGCACCTGCTTTCAGTCCTGCAGGAGGAACATATCCATCAGCACAGAATGTCACTATTTCCTGTGCAACAGCAGGTGCGGACATCAGGTATACTACCGACGGCTCCACACCGACTTCATCCTCTGCACAATATACAGGACCGATAGCTGTTACGGGTACCAAAACAATAAAGGCAATTGCAATTGCGGCGGGAATGAACAATTCGGCCATAGCTTCGGCTGTCTATACAATTTCCACTGCACCACCTACCGGCAGCAGGCTGCTTGTCGGTTACTGGCACAACTTTGATAATGGATTAACCCCGGTTATGACGCTCAGGAATGTATCAACCAAGTGGGATGTCATTAACGTAGCTTTTGCCGATATAGCAGGTGATGGAACAGTTTCATTTACACCTTTCAATGCAACTGATGCAGCCTTCTCCTCAGATGTCTCCTACCTTAAAGGCCTGGGTAAAAAGGTCGTGCTGTCACTGGGCGGACAAAATGGTGCTTTAAACCTGCCTGACAGTGCGGCTAAAACAAGATTTACAAATTCACTTATTGCTGTAATTGATAAATATGGATTTAACGGTGTGGATATAGATATTGAAACCGGCATATTTTTAGGCGGCGGTGATACAGACTTCAGAAGTCCAACAACTCCAACAATAGTAAACCTGATTGCAGCAATGAAGGATATTACTGCCAGATACGGTTCAAGCTTCACCTTGAGCATGGCTCCTGAAGTAGCTTATGTACAAGGTGGTATAACAGCATATGGCGGACCTTGGGGTGCTTATCTGCCTATTATTTACAGTCTGAAGGACCAGATGTCCTATATCCATGTGCAGCATTATAATTGCGGTGGAAATGCAGCCCTGGACGGCAGGAACTATAACCAGGGAACAGCAGATTTTGAAGTTGCAATGGCGGAAATGCTGCTGAAAGGCTTTCCTGTAGCGAACAATTCAAACAATATGTTCCCTGCGCTGAGGCAGGATCAGGTAATGATCGGTTTACCGGCTGCTTCAGGTGCTGCGCCCAGCGGAGGATACATCAATCCTGCCGAGATGAAGAAAGCTCTGGATTACCTGATTAAAGGAACACCCTATGGTGGAACATACAAACTTCAGAATGCTTCCGGCTATTCCGGCTTTAAAGGCCTGATGTCCTGGTCGGTAAACTGGGATGCCCAGAACAATTACGAGTTCACAAATAATTACCGTGCGTACTTTGACGCATTGAAATAGTACGCTTAAAACTTGTGGCTTCTCTTGTGGACGAGCTACAGATAAATAAAATACAAGGAGGTCTGAAAATGACTAACAAAAGGTTTTCTTTTAAGGCTCTGTCACTTATGGTAGTTTTAGCAGTAATCATATCCGCATTTTGCGCCGTCATACCGGTGAGCGCAGCCGCCAGAGGAGCATGGGCTCCTAATACCGCATATGCGACAGGTGATACGGTAACCTACAGCGGGAGTACTTATACCTGTATTCAGGCACATACTTCCCTCACAGGCTGGGAACCACCCAATGTCCCCGCGCTATGGGAGAAAGGCAGCGGAGGAACAACACCGCCTCCAACACCACCACCGGCAACAAACGGAGTAATATTCTATGCGGATATAAACTATGGCGGAACAGCCATAACACTTGGATTAGGCAATTATACGCTGTCGCAGCTGAACGCAAAAGGAATTCCAAATGACTGGATGTCTTCGTTAAAGGTTCCCGGCGGCTGGACTGTTGAAGTATATGAGCATGATAATTTCGGAGGAACAAAATGGACCTATACTTCAAGTTCTTCCTGGGTTGGCAGCGCCGTCAATGATAAAATGTCATCGGTTAAAATTTATACCGGTTCACCAAATCCTTCAGTAACAAAGCCTTCTGAAGTCCCAAGCAACATATGGACATATACAATGAATGTGGACAATAAATTTGGTAAAGGCGGAGATTTTGCTCTATTGCTGTGTGCCGTTATCAAAAAGGAAAGCAGCTTTGGAGCAGGCTTACCAGGCAGTCCATCAGCCGGCGACGGATTGATGCAGGTAGAGCCAAACACACGCAACGCTTATTTATCTCAATTCAGCTCAACCTTCGGCCGTACTTATAATCACAGCAGCGAACAGGACCAGGTATGCCTGGGCGCACTGATTTTAAATGAAAAGATTGCTAAATTCGGCAACATATATAACGGTTTACTCCACTATAACGGAGGAGATTACTGGTATCCTGGAGCTACGGATTCTTACGGCCGTCCTATCCTGGCAAATCAATATGCAGATATAGTTTACGCTACATATAAGGGCTACGGCGGTAAGAATTAGGGTGAATTGTTGTGCCGGAAGAATACGAAACAAATGCAAGATGATATTAAGGAGGTTAATTAAATGTTTACTTTAAGTAAGAAATCATTTGGCAAAATTCTGGCACTGGTTATTGTGCTTGCATTGTTGTGCGGGATTTTTACTACAATGCAGGCAAGCGCAGCCGCCAGAGGAGCCTGGGCTCCCAATACTGCATATGCGGTAAATGATACGGTAACCTATGGCGGAAGTACTTACACCTGTCTCCAGGCACATACTTCCCTCACAGGCTGGGAACCACCCAATGTCCCTGCTCTATGGGAGAAAGGCGGCGGAGGAACAACACCACCGCCGGCAACAAACGGAGTGACATTCTATGCGGATATAAACTATGG
>JAEVZU010000041.1 GCA_023392075.1 Bacillota bacterium
CTTTTCAAATTGGGTTTATTAAAGTGCCCCTACTTTACAGAAAGCCAGTCTAACCCCTTTCAAAAAACGGTATCTTGGCACTCGGGTTAGATTTATTCATATTCTGATTACAGTTTACGGAAACTCAGGAAGTTAATTTTAGTACTTAATCGGTTGCAAGCTATTTGTTTATAAATGTTTTTATACCGAAAAATCCATCATTCTCCATCATAATAAAACCAGCCATTACCTATATCATGAAATTCCCTCGATTTGCTTAGATTAGGCAAACTTCCATCTATTGAATAAACCAATGCCTTATGCCATTGAAAGCCAACATATTTATCAAAATAAATGAAATTTGCTTCTTTATAAATTTCCAGGAACCCATATTCATAAAGTATCATTGAAATATCATTCTTCATATCTTCTTCAATCTTATACGGCACAATCCCAGATTTAGATACCTTTTTAGAGATTAAATCAATATTATCTCCATCTCGTTTGTCAATAGAAATATCGTCAGATGTATCTTTTAAGCGAGTGACAACATCATCAAAAATCTTACTATTTTTCTCGAAAAATTGTATTAACCTTTCTGAAGATGGATTTTCATCAAGATGCACACTTGTTCCGGATTTAATCAATATAAATATCAATATTACGCAAGTTAAGATTATACCTATTCTTTTTAGCATGGTAATACTCCTCTTGTTCATCATTTTATTATATCATAACCTTTAAAGAGAATTTTAATTGTATTAATATTAGGATCAAATACAGGTTTATCACCTTGATAATATGCATTATATAAGTCGATACCTTTTTCTATCATGTTATGATCTTGCTTGGTATCTCCGTAATACGCACTTGGATCATATACTCTTTTATCATCAGCATTATTTCCAACAGCTGCGTAGCCCCCTCCTGCATATAATAAAGTATCCCCAAATCCCATTGATCTCCCAAAATAACCGTAGGTTATATTCCCGAGGTCTTCTGCCGTTATCAATTCACCTTCAAAAATGAATTTGTTAAAATTGTTTTTGTCGTCTTTTACATCAAAGTCTTTTAAAGCAGGAAATTGTTCAATCCAATGTTTAGGTATTTTTATATCCCAATCTGCATTATGATTAACTTTATTATGAAACCACTGTAATGCAATTGCAGCATTAGAAAGCATTTGAGTTCCACTCATTTTAGGCCTATGCTCCTTACATATTTCTGCATTATCGGTAAGCATTTCTTTTATTACTTCAGTAAAATCGTAATATTGAACATCATTCTTAGTTACTATTTTAACACCAGCTTTTTTCATCTCATCCGTTAATTTTATATCTTTTATATTTTTTTTATATTTTTCATTTGGAAGTATTCCTCCTTCGCCCCCCTCTTTTGCTCTGTATCTTAAACCTTTATCTAACATGTCTTTCGTTATAATTATTTTCTTACCATCAGTTTGAATTAATAAGAAATTTTCAGAATTAGCAGGATCTTTTAGAATCTCTTTTACGTGGTAATAGGTTTTATTAGCACACGTTACAGTTGCTTCAGTTTTAAATTTAGCATATATATTACCCTCTCCTGATACTTTTTTTGTACCTCCATCAGTGGTGGAACTGTTACCGTATCCTGTCACTAGCCAGTCTACATACCCTTCGCCATAGTTAAACACTTCATTCGTGCTATAAGCTCCTGTTTGAATACGCACAATATGTCCATAATTTGTTACATTTATTCCCAACAGGCTATCTTTATTTGATATATTTCCACCTGTTATTTCGTATATATAATTATAATTATATATATCTGCGATTCCATCTTCACCTATGTTAACAGCATTTATTTCTCCATAATTATATAACAGTAGACTGCTATTTTTCCCAGTAGTAAGAGTATCAATAAATCCTCTATTATTTACTGTTGTTTTACTACCATTCCCCAGATCAATATTTGCTCTACTTCCTATACCAATATTTATAGTCTTAATATTATAACCTTCGTGATTGGTAATTGAAGCATAGCTATTATCTGCTATGTTAAGCGTATCAATATTACTATAGTTTTGAATATTGCCGGAAACTTGTGTATCTGAGGTCATTATAATGTAACCATTCAGATTCCTCATATCAATCGCTTTACTACAGTCTACATTTATTATTTTTCCATCTTTAAACATTGGTACAGTGCCCGTTCTATAGTTCCCGTCTTCACCGTAAACTAATGAGGCACCTTTACCACAGAAAAACTCCAATTCA
The DNA here is from genome assembly GCA_023392075.1 of Bacillota bacterium. GTDB lineage: Bacteria > Bacillota > Clostridia > Acetivibrionales > DSM-1351 > Ruminiclostridium. The sequence goes on from JAEVZU010000041.1 coordinate 2,238, forward strand.
TTAGCAGATATCCCTGAAGAACTTCCGCTTGATAACGAAGAGCCAGAGCTTGAAGAACTTCCACTTGATGATGAAGATTTTGAGCCAGAGCTTGATGAACTCGAACTTGAGGATTTACTTGTACTTGAGGAACTACTGCTGCTTGAATTTTTATTGCCTCCCGTGACAGTTTTAATAACATCTTTAATTGTATTTCCAATGTTTTTAATGATATCACCTAATATCGAATGCCCTGTAGGATCAGTGTACTGTATCGGATCATTCTCACAATAAGTATACAAATTCAAGCTCAATGGATTGTCATCTTCGCCCCAATAGCTGTCCTCTGTGGTGAAGCGTCCCAGGTATGGGTCATAGTATCTCGCTCTCAGGTAGTAAAGGCCTGTCTCCTGATCGTAGAATTCACCTGTGTAGCGGATTGCGTTGCTGGTGGTTTCTACTGTGAGGGTGGGGTTGCCCCAGATGTCGTAGTCATACTGGTTTTCTACTGTGCCTGCTGCATCTACTGTCTGTACTACATCTCCATGGCCGTTGTAGAGGAAGTAGCTCTCTTTTCCTGCTGCATCTGCTTTTGCTATGTAGTTTATCCCCTTTACATACCTTGCATTTATATTGTTGTTTGCATCCGTTTCAAGGATAACATTCTGTCTGTCGTACAGGTAGTTTGTTACTTCTGCCTGGTATCCCCTGTCGGATTTCTTTACTGTTTTGCTTA
>JAEVZU010000060.1 GCA_023392075.1 Bacillota bacterium
CTGAGAAAAGTATTTAGTAGACATAGATTTTCCCTCCGGTTTCTGGTACTAAGATGTTTGGTCGTACTTACATTTTATCAAGCCGGAGAGAAAATTTATATAAATCAACAAACAAAACCCATTAAAAACAATGGGTACGGGCATTTTGCAAATGCCTAAAAATTAATCATATAAGGAGATAATAGATTCTACTATGAATGAAGTACTTATTTTTATTTTAGGCCTGTTACAAATAATGTTGCTTGATCTTGTTTTATGCGGTGATAATGTGGGTGTAATAGCCCTGGCGACCAGAAGATTATCGGATGATTATGCAAAAAAGGCAAATCTGCTGGGCATTACATTTGCTGTATTGCTGAGAATATTTTTTGCATGCGTTCTTACTCTGGTCATGTCTATACAGTGGCTGCCTCTTAAACTTATCGGAGGCTTGCTTCTTGTTAAAATAACGTGGGATTTGATCAAGCCTCATCAAGAAGAGAAATGTGATAATGTAAAACAGTCCCAAAAGTTCTTAGCAGCAGTTGCAACCATCGTCATAGCTGATTTATCCATGAGCCTTGATAATGTGCTTGCAATTGCATCTGCTGCCAGGGGCAATCTCTGGCTTATTATATTCGGATTGGTCTTTAATATCCCTATAATCTTCTTTTGTAGCCAGATAGTTATTAAACTCATGAAAAGATATCCAATAGTTATTTATATCGGAGCAGCAGTACTTGCACGTACATCATTCAACATGATACTTGAAGACGGATTAGTTTCAAAATACGTCCCTTATCTGCTTTCTGTAATAATACCATTTATTATTGCAGCAGTTACTATTGTTTATGGAATAATAATTATTAAAAGAAATAATCCCAAGGTCTCAGATAATAAAATGGCAGTATCCACAGAGTCTTCAGAAATTGCCAAAACAAATGAAGAAGTTGCTGCAAGCTCTTCTGATAAGCAACAGTAAAATTAAAACCAGGGCTTTTACTTAACTAATTATCGCATATACAGGTTTATATACTTCTTAAATAGCAGTATCCTGTTCAAATATCTTTCTGAAATGGAAACCGTAAATTGAAAATTTAATTACCAAAGGAAACACTTTGGGCCTTTTGAATAAAGACCAGAAAAAAAGTTTCCAATAGTATTTTCTTTCTCTTTCTAATAAACCCAGCTTCAAATTGGCTTTGATAAAAGCTCTGATTTCGTTAAAGCTGATATGCTGCCTGCTAAGGTTGGCGGGGCTATAATCCTTCAGGAAATTCTTCACCCTGCCATAATAATGGCTCGGAGCATAAATAGTATTTATGATGCTTTTATAGCCCTCTTTTAAGGTTCTTTCGTTCATTTTCGGAGTAAAATTTATAGATATATCAGTATTACAACCGGAAAAATCAGATGAAATTCTTCCTTCACCCATCAGGCGTTGATATAGCTTTGTTCCTTTAGGAGCATTAAGCAGACCAACCATTGCAGTTACGATTCCGCTTTCTTGTATAAACCGAATCATTTCATTAAATATATTTGGGCTGTCACTGTCAAAACCAACAATAAATCCACCCTGCACCTCAATTCCAAAGGACTGAATTCTTTTTACACATTGTACCAAGTCGCGGTTTTTATTTTGCAGCTTGTTGCATTCTACAAGGCTTAACTCACTTACAGTTTCAATTCCTACAAACACGGTATTGAACCCCGCTTTAGCCATGAGCTGCATTAATACCTCATCATCGGCAAGATTGATAGAAGCCTCAGTAATAAAAGTAAACGGAAACTTTTTGTTTTCCATCCACCCGATTAACCTGGGTAAAATTTCTTCTTTTATTTTTTTACGGTTACCTATAAAATTATCATCTACGAAAAAGATAGCTCCCCTCCAACCGGTATTATAGATTATTTCAAGCTCTCTTATTAATTGCTCTGATGTCTTTGTGCGGGGAACATGCCCAAAAAGTGCAGTAATGTTGCAAAAGTCACAGCTGAAAGGGCAGCCACGAGAATATTGAATGTTTAAACATGCATATTTTTTAATATCCACAAGTTCCCATGATGGAGCAGGTGTTTGTGAAAGATCGGCCCATTCCTCAGAATGATAAACATGCGTACAAATTCCGTCTTCCAAATCACTAATAAATGCCGGGATAGTTAATTCACCCTCACCCTTCAGTAAATGATCAACCTCGAATTCCGAATCACTGGAAAACAGCGGCCCACCTGCAACAGTCTTTACACCCAGGGTTTTACAGCGTTGAATAACCTTTCCTGCAGACTCTTTTTGAATCTCCATAGCACTTATGAAAACATAATCCGCCCAAAGTATGTCTTCATCCTGTAAATACTTTAAAACATTCATGTCCACAAGTCGCTTTTCCCAGCTATCAGGGAGCATTGAGGCAATTGTTATCAGGCCTAATGGCGGCATGCTTGCCTTTTTTGAAATAAAACCTAATGCGTAATCAAAGCTCCAAAAAGTTTTTGGAAACAGCGGATAAACCAATAATATTTTCATTTAATCCTCTACCTATATTCGTTCTAAATTTTTTATAGCATTTTCAAAATTTTTAAAAAGAAAATCCATGAAACCCCACCGGAGGTGGTCATAACAAATACACAACCTATAATTGGTTAGTTTATCCATTAATTATTATTATATTCCGCTGATTAGCTCTTTTTTTGAGCCATTATGATAAAACCGCCATTAACCGGGTGTTTGATCAGTAAAATAAGACAAAACATAAAAGGCCTCCTTTTCAAGGCTGCCTTAGTTTCTAAAAACCAATAAGTCGATATTTCTCAATCGGATATTTCAACTAATTTTTCTATTTCGCCGTTAGATTCTCTGATTACTTCAAGGGATACTCCATTTTTTATGGCATTATCACTATTATCTACAAAAGTTGCATTGTCTTCGTCGTTAAGATAATGAATTGGTTTGTTATCGAATGTCCATTGTTTATTAGCCTTATCATAAGAAACGCCATAGTTCAAGTAAGCATTTAATGAAGTATCTACATAGTTTGGATCGCCCTCAGAAAAGGCAGTAGTCGAACCGCTAGCAATATCACCAGTTCCACTATTCTCTACGTCACTGGTTGCACCACTTGTTTTGTTTACATAGCCATTTTCCTGTGCAGTTCCCTGCACATTCTGAGCGTTTTTCATGGATTCCGTGTGCTTATCATATTCTTCTTGGCTGACAGGTGAAATTCCGGTTAGCTCATAATCAGCATTTCGGACAGCTATTAAATCCACAACACCATCTGTTCGGGTAAATGAATTGTATGTGCCGTCCGCATCCAATTTATCTGAAAAATATCGTACCAGTTTACCGTCATAGTAAAAATTGTCGGTTTCCTTTTCATAAGTCAATCCGTATTTTTCATAAACAGCATATGTCTTAGCGGTTGCATCTTTTGTTTGCTGGTTAAGCTTTTCCTGATCTTGCGCCGATATAGGTGTATTGGTGGAGTAAGACCCGGACACTGCTTCGGCATTTACTGCAAATGCCGCTCCTGTTCCTAAAGTGCCTAATACGACTAAGCAGAGAATAAGTGCGCCTGCTCTTTTTTTGCTCGTATCCATAATAGAAAATATTCTTTTCTTCATACCTTTCTTACCTCCATAAAAATTTGTTGAGAATACCGTTTGCATTCTTGATTGATTTTTGATAACACCAATGATGGTTTCACTGTATTGCTGTCTTGCGCAAATATCGGTTTTGCTTACTACCTCCGCATCACATGATATTTCGCATTGTGACGCGATGGCCTTTGCCATCACATACATTACAGGGTTAAACCAGTGAACGGCAGTTGCAAAAAGTACCAGACTTTTATACCATAAATCCTTACGTTTGAGGTGTACCAATTCGTGTTTGAGGATGTATGGCAGTTCATCCGCCGAAAAGTCATGCCACGGCAACAAAATTGTAGGTCTTATAAAACCGACCATCATTGGGCTTGAGATACAGGAACATATTTGCAAATTAACTGGCGCGGTTATTCCCATATCTGCTTTAATCTTTTGTAAGGTATCACTCATTTGCTTATCGGGCTGTTCGCTCCATCGTCTTACCATTCTAAGAAATCGAAAGTGCTTTAACCCATGATAAATCATAAAGGCCAAAAGTCCGCCTGCCCATAGGCACATGCCGATTTGATACCATGAGATTGTCGATAGCTCCTGTGACGGTTTGTTAGTTGTAATTGTTTGGTCAACGATATTCCCCACATTTCCCGGTATGATTTGCTGTATATAAGTGGGTGCGTCGTTCATCTGAATAAAGGCCGTGTTGGGATGAACCCGGAATGGAATGATTAAACCTATCACGAGCACTAACCAGATATAGTACAACCATTTTGCAGAGTATCTTTTTGACAGCCACGGGGTAGCGGCAATGAAGCCCAATACGAGCACTGACATGGTAACAGAGCATTCTATTAACGCAGTCATAAACTCCCTCATATCAGGGCCTCCGTTCTTTCACCCATTGCATCATTTCTTCAATGTCACCGTCGTTAAGCTGTTTCCCATCATAAAGTGTATTGACAAAACTAAGAAATGAGTTTTCGTGATAAAGTTTCATAAAGTTGCCTGTTTCAAACTTCAAATAGTCCTCTTTTTCTACCAGCGGGAAGTAGGTGCGCTCCTTGCCATTCTTCTCCGTCCTCAAAAAACCCTTCTCCACCAACCGGAGCATCAGGGAAATTACAGTTGGTGCTTTCCATTCGCGTTCATTGCCCAACGCTTCCATAATCATGTTAGTTGTGATGGGCGGCTCGTTCGCCCATACTACCTTCATAATTTCAAATTCCGTATCAGGCAGTTTTCTAAAATTGCTCATTCATATCATCTCCTTTTTAGGCAATTGCCTATATTCGTATTTTACATTTGCCTAAAACGAATGTCAATAGTGCTCAGAAATATTTTTTACAATTGTCTAAAATGTATTCGACGGAATTCTCAAATGCGGTTTTGATTTTACGCCAAGTCCATTACTTAGGGACAAGTTGGCCTGAAGTGAAGCGTTAAAACACGGTATCCTGCTCATACAATATACCTGTCTGTTGACTATCATTTTATTATTGTTGATTTCTAATTCTTGCTTCCTTATTAGCACTGCCCATTTGTGCAGGGTATCTTCTTGAATATGAAATAAATATATTCAGAATCTCATTTTCACCATGAATAATAAATATAATATAACCGGTAATCCTATGATAGCAGATATTATTGTGATTGCAGTATGTACTGTTTTCTCATCTCGCAATATAAAGAATGAAAATTTATACCCTAAAATACCAAGCCATCCACCCAAACAATTTAGAATTACATCATCAATGTCTGATATTCCGATGCCTAAAAGCCCCTGAATAATTTCAACAAATAAACTCACCATAAATATAAACAACAGATTGGTTATTGCTCTATTATCTTTTTTAAATAATGACAAATATACACCAAGGGGAATAAAAATAACTATATTGCCAACCACATTACTAAAAGCAAATCGTTTTATATTCATAGAACTGGCAGTTATATATTCCGTTATACTATAAAATGGAATGAGATTGATTGAACCAAATAAAGTCCTTGGACTATTAAATAGCTCCAAGAGCGAAATTCTTGATAAGAAAAAAATTTTAATTAGCAAAAGTATGTAACAAATGAAAACACCAAATAAAAAGGCTGTTTTAAATCCCTCTCGTTTATTCATAATACCTCCATTTTTCATTTCATCGCTGCTTAGACGTTATAGTTTATAAAATATAGCCAACATCAGGGCATATTAATGTGACCTTTACACTTGTTATTTTCCTATGCTGCTGTATACAGCTATTGCATCGGTAATATTAAACTGTTCCGAGTGGCTGTCTCCTTTTGCACCGGCTGTAACCAAAACATATTCTTGATTATCGACTTCGGCGAGACTCGCGAGACACAGACCGGCCACACCAGTATATCCGGTTTTTCCTCCTAATATTTCACCACCAATAATGCTTTTATTGTTTAGTTTTTCAAACATGGTGCTATTAAAGGTTATCCCCTCAGTATGCTTATTCGTAGGTGGTGTGGAATGACGGGATGAAGTAAAAATCTCCTGGAAAGTATCATTTTGCAAAGCATAGCTTAGAAGAATAGCCAAATCTTCGACCGTTGTGTAGTGGTTTTCATTGTGAAGTCCGGTCGCATTTTCAAAATGGGTGTTTTTCATATCAAGTTCTGCCGCCTTTTGATTCATTATTTTTACAAAATTCTGCTCTGATCCCGCTATCTCATTAGCAAGTCCAATACAGCACTCAGCACCGCTCGGCAGCATTACTCCGTATAACAGATCGATTGCCCGGACCTGCTCACCCGGTTGGAAACCTGCCATTGATGCACCTACCTCGTACAGCCCCTGAAACGTAGAATTAGTAAGTTTGATTTCTTCTTTGAGATCAGGTAATTTTTCTATCGCAACAATTGCCGTCATCATTTTAGTTAAAGAAGCAGGATAGATTTTTACTTCACTACTTTTCTGCATCAGTATGGTATGATCTTTTAAACGGATCAGAATCGCATTAAGACTGTTCAGCTTGTCCAAAGATATGGAAACAGTGGGATCGGGTTCTATCCTTGAGGTCGGAACCGGTGTTGTTCTATCGTCAGAAGAATCTGGTATTATCTTTAAGGAAGAATATGACGAGGTTTTATCATCATATTCTTCCTCAAATATTACGTGGTTTCCTGGAACAAGAATGAATTTGTAAACAAAAGCAGCAATGACAGCCATCAACAGAAGTGCAACAAATATGTGTTTTCCTGACTTTTTCTTTTTCACTTTTCGTACCATAATAAAACAACTCCTTATTGGTGTTAATATTATTTAAACACAGAATAAGGGGCTAAGTTGGAATTCCATCTTATAAACTTCTTAAGATTTTCTTATTGCGGAAGCTTTACTGCAAATGTAGTATTTTCAGTGTTGCTTTCCACAGAGATTGTTCCCTCGTGAGTCGTGACAGTTTCTTGTGCGATTGCCAAATCTAACCCTGATCTACCGTTGTTTGTGGAACGTGCAGAATCTAAACGGTTTTCGTAATGCCTTGAAACTATTTTAATAAATTGAAACTTTAGCTGCAAAAACCCCCGGTCAAGAACCTTTCTCGTCAGGTTCACGACCGGGGGTATCAGCTCCTTACCACTAATATTTCCGAAAGACTTCGTTAGGCAGCTTTATTAACTGCAAATGTAATATAGGCAGCAAACCATTTATATTTTCAATACATTTCTGAACTTCCTGTTTCTGTTCGTCCTGGGATAAGTTGCTGTCAAGCATGGGAGTTCTTATATAATTTATAAAGGCATTCTTTTCAATATCAGCCAATTCTTTAAGCTTTGCCACGATATCCTTTGCTACAGTCAGCGGTACACCCAGATCAATAAAGTATTTAACAAATCTGCAGACTGTCATGCTATAGGCCGGAAACATTGTATTACTCTTGTCTGACGAGATAATTATGCGGAGATCAATCAGTTCGTTTATATTTTTGTCACTAAAACCAATTTCCTTGATTTGCGATATGCTGACCAGGTTTTGATCAATGCCATATGGCAGTAGTTTATTTACAGACTCAAGTATCTGCAAACCAAAACCATTTATTGTATTTGTATCGTAGTTTACCAACCTCTTTATTTGATTCAATGTAAAATCAGCATTTCTCATTTTTTCAATAACCTTTAATTTCTCTATAAAGTCTTCATCATAGTATGCCATATTCTTCGCGGATTTTTGCGGTACTGGCAAAATGCCCTCTTTAATATAAAAATTAATTGTGGCTCGAGTCATATTAGTTAATTTTTCAAGTTCCCTCATTGGAATCTTTTTTTTTAACTCGTATTCATCCTTCATCTTATCACCCCGTCATTGAAAGTATAAATTAAAGCTTTTTACTTGTCAATTTTCATACTTAAGTAGAAAATTTGTTGACAAAATTATTAAACTTGAATATATTATGTATTAATTAATACTTTCTACTTTTTTTTGCATATACACATTAAGCAATAAATGAAATGGGGGTTATTTTATATGAAGCACAAAACCGAAATTTTTGATTATTTACAATACTTATATAATACGACAGGCTTTAACGATCACCAGGTACATTGTGTAATCAAATTTGAGAAAAAGGTTGATTCTATACTTATGGAAAAAGCTGTTGAAATATTGATTAATACTGTACCTATATTATCAAGAGTATACAAACACAACAACGGCAGTTCATTTTGGGAGGATTCTGGCAAAATACATATATCAGAGTATTTTTATGTTGTAGAAAGTTATAAAGGCTTTGAAGCTTTTACTTTTTCCAAAACAGATGAAGAATTTGGCCCGCAGATTAAAATTTGCTTGCTGAGATCAGAAAGCGATTCCCTGTCAATCGTAATTAACCATATGATTACTGATGGTTCGGGAATAAAGCAATGTGCCTATCTTTTATCGGAAATATACTCACGACTTCTTATAGATTCAGACTATAAGCCCGAATATGTCATTGATGGTGACAGAGGCTTTAAGCATGTCATTTCAGAATTAAGTTTATTAGATAAAATCAGAATCCTCTTATTCAATAAAAAAGATAACAATCGAAGCAGCGACCACAAATTTCCTATGAGCAGAAATGAGAGTATTTCACCTTTTATACTAACTCACGAGGTTTCAACTGAAAGGTATACACAAATCCGGAATTTTTGTAAAATAAACAAGGTAACCGTAAATGATTTAATGCTTACTGCATATTTTAGAGTTCTGTCAAGAATATTAAAAATCGATGGAGAATTCTTTGGTATACCAATTATGATCGATATGAGAAGACATTTAAAAGATAAAAACTTAAATTCTCTTACTAATCTTTCTTCAACTGTAATTATAAATGCCTGTGTTTATCAGGAGGAGAGTTTCTTTCAAACTTTGGAAAAAATATGTAATGAGATCAAAAATAAAAAAAAGAATTATTTAGGTCTAAATGCTTTTTTAAAATTAGACACTTTATTTAGGTTTTGTAAAGGCAGCCTTCCTTATAAAATTCTAAAACATTCATTAAAAAATCCCAATATATGCATGACAAACATTGGAATCATTGACCCAAAAAAGTTAGTATTCGAAGGTTCCCCTATTTCAAATGCTTATATTTGCGGATCAATTAAATACCGTCCACATTTCCAAATGGCTGTAAGCAGTTTTAATAATAAGATGACATTAAGTGTTAATTTATATGGCAGTCAAGAAGATCGTGATACTATTAGAGAGTTTTTCGCTCTAATAGATGATGAATTAATAAGCTTTGATAAATTAGCAGAGAATTAGCTTGATTCAACTCATCTTACAAGCTTTGGATTACAATACAATAATACCGGCAGACTGATTGCTTGTTGTTACGCAAAATCCACATCTCCAGTATATGGATCAATGTGAAGTTCAATATCAATATAGTTATTGTTATTGTTATTGTTATTGTATAAATAATGTTTTCATTGCTCTTATTTGAATCAGTAACGTGCCGTGTATTGCGCATTTGTTGCAGCGTAAAGATATTAAAATAGATTTGCTGCATCTTTAAATATCAAATTTACAAATACTCAAATACAAACGACTGAGAATCCTCCCTAAAACCTTATTATAAAATTAAATCAATATTTTACTCCTTGCAGAACATGTTTCTTTCCGCCACACCCAGGATACTTATTAAGTATAAACCCAGCTTCTATGAGGGCACTTTTTACATCACCTGCCACTGTAAAAGTGGAACATGTGCCTCCCTGTTTTGTCTTTTCTCCGATTGCCATAAGCAACTCAGGTCGCCAAATTGAAGGGTTCTTTTTGGGACTATGCCCATCGAGAAACCAGACATCACAGGATTTCTCCAAAGATGTAACCATTTCAAGTGCTTCTCCTATCCAAAGATTCAGCTCAATCGTTCCAAATGGCTTCTGTATTTTCGCTGAATGCCAACCTGCCACGGTGATATCAATACCTCGATATGTTTCCATAAGTGTATCGATCTCCTCACCGACTCGATCCTTAAATCCATTCAGGATATCGAGCATTCTCTCAGGACTCAGAGGGTACAGTTCAACTGAGTTATATTCTATAGAAATATTTTTCAAACCACTTTTTTTAATAAACTCCATAAGCGCAACTACCACACGACCAGCACCAAAGCCTGTTTCACCAATGATAAAAGGGGTTCCGGATTCTCTCCCCATAGTAATCCGCTCTATTAGATTATTATTCCTGAAATAGATCTGCTGTGCTTCATTCAGCGCATCCACTACATCAAAATAACGATCATCAAATTGTTCATTCACAAGATTGGTTGGTATTAACATAATTCACACTTTCCTTTTCATCTTATAATTTACATAATTTATTTCATATTTTGCTAAAAAGTACAGAGCCGCTCAATCAGGCTTTTCTTCAAAATGAAAGAATATGGTGAGTTGGCAGAATAGATGCAGCAAATACTTATAATATAAACATGAGCGTAATTAAAATATATGAGTATTTGGTGTTTTTGTTTAATGCCACATAAACAATTCCATAAAAGATAGCCATTATAAAAGTGTAAATCCCTGTATGCAAACCTTGCAGCAAAATATGTACTAATCCCCAAGTCATAGCTAAAAACAGGCCTCCCCAGGGTAGATTTACTTTTTTTGTTATAACCTCTCCAAACCTTTGACCAAATATAATTGTCAATACAATTAATGCAGCTTCAAACAAATAGTAAATATTTTGAAAAATAAATTTTACCAACCCATTGTATTCTGTAACTGGTTTAAAGCCTTTACATACAATGGTTGTAATCATTATTGAGACAACTGTCATTATAATTGCGATTAACCATCCTTTGGGTGTTACCACATGATTATTTTTCAATATATCAAAAGAATACTTAGTTTTTGAAAGGTGTAAAAGAAAAACAGTTATTGATCCCCATAGAACACAAGTGAGTACCCAATGGATACAATGGTGAATAGTGGAATATTCTGAACTTTTAATACCTAATAAATTAGGAAGTACCATAGAAAGTAAAACTTCCAGTCCAAACCCTGCAAATGCATATAATCCTAAAACCAGAAAATCGCTTGCTGTAATTTTTTTCATTCCGATAAGTTAATCTCCTATTTTTTAATTTTTATCATCTTTCCTTATATCCTTACTTTGCATAAAAATCTCGTTATTTATAGCTCTATATCCATCAAATTCCCTTACATATATGTAAATCAGAGTTAATTTCTTGTCATTTTCAAAAGTTATTCTCATCGTATATTACCTAATAAAAAAACTCGTTTATAACGCATGGGTTCAGATAAAATTTTTCGGTTGTAGAAAAATTTTATTACCTCTATAAGGAAGCCCTTTATATTAAGTCTTTCAAGAGCTTGGTATAATTTATTTCGTACTATCTGCTAATGTAATTAAATCAAATTTAACTTGATTTTATACTAGATTTGAAAAAAAAGCTTGTTTTCCTATAGCTAACCTCGACCTCCCATTGGCTCGGTAAACGTATAATATACTATAACTTCGGTAAGAAATTGACTTATAGAGTATGCATTATATTAATTGAGAAACAATCATGTCTTGCTTTTTATCCAGCGTATAAATTTTATCAAGGATTTCATTACTTATTTTATAATAAGCATCTCTATCAAGTATACCATAATCATCTTTGCAAATATATATAGGTTTGCCTATTATGCATTTAACCTTTGTGAAGGGCTTAAAATCACTTAAAAGAAAAACAGGAATAACAGGAGCATCTGCATAAGTTGAAATAAATCCAACGCCTTTTTTAGCAGTTACTCTTAAACCATTTCTCACTCTTGTTCCTTCCGGAAACATTGCCAGAACTTTATCCTCTTTAAGTATATCAAGTGCTCTTACTATTGCTTTTTCGTCACCAGTGCCTCTTGAAACTGGAAATACTCCTAAGCATTTTAATAAAAATCCTATAATAGGATTTTTGAATGCTTCAACTTTACCCATAAATAATGGCTGACGAGGGAAAAAAGCCATAAGGAAAAACGGATCCATATTAGTTTTATGGTTTGAACACAGTATTAATTTGCCCTTCTTAGGGACATTTTCTATTCCATCTATTTGGATTTTATAAACAATCCGAGCAAGAAATCTATATAAAACTCTTGCAATTTTGTATAACATTTACTTTCGTCCCCTATTCATAAAAGAAATTTCAAGTTTCAATCAACATGAATTTTCTGAGGCTTTACCCCTAAGTAATATTCATATACAGGCTCTGTAATCATTATACTTTATAATTCCACAAATTAACATACTTGTATTTTATGATTAAAAACAATAATAACTTGCCAGCTAAATTCATTGATTTATATTACTGTTAACATAAAACGAGACACAAAAGACTTTCATCATAAGAAAGCCTCTTGTGTCAAGCATTTGACTTATTTGAGAATATTGAGTTTTACTATTTACATAGATAATTAAATTTGATTTAATTATCTATGTTGGAATTTGTACTTTTCATTTTTGATTAAAATACAGTTATATCAAGGTTTTCTAGGTTTACAATATCAGAAGGTATACTGGGAAACTCCGATATTACCCTTAAAATTTCATATATTGGAAATGGAAGTGGTTATGTAAATCGAGACTGATGAAGTTACATGTCAAAACGAAACTTCATCAGTCTCGAAAATCTTAACATAAAAGTTGTGGTAACCTGCTATAACAATTTATCAAAATAAATTTCACGAAATTTCTTATAGGCTAATTAGAACACTTAATTCACAATTATACTACCTTCAATAATTTTAAATAATAGTCTAATTTAAGTCTTTATTTATACTAATTTTCATTCTTAATTCTAATTGCTTTGTAATTTCATTTATTAAATATTTAGATTCACTATATACCCCTGTTTCTTGTCTAAACCCTCTTTTGGGATCTCCTTTAAAAGAAAGCCAATTAAAGCTTGTAACAACTACGTATTTATCATCACATATCAACACTTTTTCATGAGTATTAGCGAGCTTAATTATCTTTAGCCTTTGACCATGTTTTCTTTTTTGAATCTCTTTTAGCCTATCTACATTCCTTTTCTGTTCGTAATCTTCTTTATCAGAAATTCCGTAACCAATAATAATATTTACTTTGCGTTGTAAAGCTTTATCAATCTTCATTTCAAGTTCATAGTCGAATGCATCATCCTTAATCCAAGGAGATACAATTACAATCAACCTTTTGGCTTTTTCTAAAGTAGCCTCTAACAAAGGTCTATGGTCAAAAGTATTTAGAATTCTGTTCCCAGCATGTAATTGCTTTTTGGCTTCTTCCAATTCATAATTCAATTCTCTTATTTTTTGGGTTGCAGAAAGTTTATCTTCGTCTGAAATATCACTAACTGTAAGAATTTCTTCTTGTTGTTGAATAGTGTCCTCAATAATTTCTTTTTTTATTGTTAATTTATCTATAGTGGCTTCATATTCCTTTGCAGAATCAATTATTTCTTGTGGAATCTTATTAGCAAGTAAATCAACTGTTTCATCTTCAAAAATAATATCATCAGTTTTTATCTGTCTGAATCCCTCTTTCTCCATTCTTAGTATAATACTTTCATATTCCATTACTCTATCAGAGCGATCATAAACCTTTATATCGATTTCACCTGTTTCAACTTCCATAAAAACTAAGACATTCATTTTTTTATAGTTTATATAACACTTTTCTACTTCATTTATTGCCAACAAGTCCCCTTCAAAAACTTCTTCAGGCCGTTCTTTTTTTTGCAATTTTATGGCCTTTATTAGTTCATTAAAGCTTATACTAGATAAGCTAGGTATATCAATATTTTTATTAATAAAATGTACCCCCGATGATTTCAAATTATCAGCTGCATGTAATCTTTGATTTATAGACTGTAAGTGTCCCGTAAGTCCATCGACGTAGACTGTTATAGATATATTTTCTGGAGTAATTAGCGCCATATCAGAAAGTGATTTTTTCCCTTTTTCAGTAATATTAATTTCATTTTTATTTTGTAAAAATTTAATTGTAATCAAATCACTTTCCCTAAGTTCTAGCATTGCATTCTCAATAGAAAATTTATCAAGCCCTAAAAAACCAGATATTTCGTCTATACCTTTAATACCTACACTTAGAAGTTTCAAACAGAATTCTTGTATAATAGATATTTCTTTTTTCTTCTGAACAGTTATATTAAGAATAACTTTATATACAGGGAACGCAGCTTGGAAATATTTAACCAGTTTGTATCCAGGCAAAGAATAAACTTGCCTTTTCGCTAGATTGTCTATATTCAATATTTTATGCCTCCTCTAATTTGCACAAGTCTCCATTGCTTTCAATATAATCAAGGACTCCTATAAATGGATTTTCCTCATTTATGAAATTATTTTTAGTAACAGACCTGTGATCCCCAACTAAAATAAGTAATTCTCTTGCACGTGACAATGCCACATTTAGCCTTCTCACATCACTTAAAAACCCTATTTTACCTTCCTTATTACTTCTAACAATACTGTAGAGTATAATATCAGTCTCTCTTCCTTGAAATGCATCAACTGTATCAATTTCTATTGAAATATTATTTAATGAGTTTTTATAAGTACTCTCATAAACTTTTTTTAGTAGCTGTTTTTGTGCTTGGTAGCCTGCAATAATTCCGACTTCTTTATGAAGTTTTAAAACACCATACTCCTTATCAATATCTTTTAACAGATTAAAAATGACCTCTGCTTCACAAGTATTCCGATATGTTTTATGACTACTTGATAGATTTATCGGCTGTTCATTCTTATTGTGTTTGTTATAGGTTGATACCCATATCACACCTTTACCCTGCCATCTCTTAAGAGCATGGTTTTTCTTCTTTGGATCCGTTTTGGATACAAGTTTATTTTTATAAAACACTTTGCTAATGAGATTCCCAATACCCGGATGCATTCTATATTGATCAGTTAGAACTCCTTTACATTCTTCACTAATATTCTTTTCTAAATGTTCAAAAAGACTTACTTCCAACTCTTGTTTCGTAATCCCTTCTTCCTTGAAGTTCTCATTATCTAAAGCCTTGCTTATAATAGGTGGTAACTGCATATGATCACCTACTAAAACAACTTTTTTACCAAGTAGGGTAGGTACCAATAACTCCGGGGGAGTAGCCCTTCCTGCTTCATCAATAATTACCCAATCAAACTTAAGATTATTAACATAAGAAACACTTGCAATTCCCAAACACGTAGCACCAATTATAGATACTTGACTTAAGAAAGCTTTTGCAAAATCATCATCCTTACCTAATCTATTAAACCATTCCTTGGTAATAGATTCGATTTTTGCTAAATTATCATACAACTTCTTATTTTCTTCAATTTCTTTTTCCAAATTCATCTTAATTTTATAGTAATCATCGTTAGTATAAATATTAAGAATTTCCTTCCCACTTTCAATTTCCGCATTTATTCTATCCCTCTCATTCTCAAGTTGCTTTATCTGTTTATCCAATACCTGCTTTTTATCACTTATTTCATTTATTGCATCAAGCTGGTTAATAAATCTTTCTCCTAAAGAAAAGTATTCATTCCTAAAATTTTCCACAATACTTTCTAACTCAGTATCATATTTTACTGTTGATGCTGAAAATGCTTTGTCCGAAAATGTCTTAATATCAAGAAGAACATTTCTAAGTGCATTATACCTACTCTTATACATGGACCTTTCTTTTTCACACTCTATAACATCAATTTGTATCCTATCTAATCTATTATGTAATTCCTCAATATCTTGCATTAATTTATATTTGTTAACAATATCTTGGCTTATATTAATACTTATTTTGAATTTCTCTAAATAATCTATACATCGGTCTTTAATAGTTATTGTCCAATTTGCAAGCTGTTCCTCTATTAGAAATTTCTCAACTCCCAAAGAAAGTTTTTCTTTTCTTCCAACTCTAATCATAGGAATAGAAGGGATAAGCTCCTTTATTTTTATCATAGAGTGATTAACTGCAACATTGGATTGTGAGGAAATAAGGATTCTACTCGTTGGTTCATATCTTATTATTTGTGCAACTAGTTCACTAATAAATGTAGTTTTTCCTGTTCCAGGAGGACCTTGCAGTAAGAATATGTCATTAGATGCCAAAGCTTTTTCAACTGTTTCCCTCTTGGAATCATCTAAATTGTCAGAAACAAAATCTACATCATATGCTAGCCTGGATGACTTTGCTTTGAGTGGATTAACTATAATGTCAAACAAGTTAGTATTAATCCCTTCATTATTTTGAATCTTTTTTATAGATTTTTCTTGCCTATTTAACGCAACATCTTCAAGTCTTTTATCAATAGATATTTCTCCTGAGTCAGCAAAATCGTTAATATCAGCATCCTTTGATAATTCTAAAACTAGCGTATTATCTTTTTACATCAACAAGATATCCTGCCGTTTTCATTTTAGCTATATTGTACTTGGAAGTCATATTTAGAAGTTGATCTTCACTAAAAGGAGTTACACTTATTTCACTATCTAAGTGTATGTGAATTCTATCGCTTCCGCTTTCTACCTCAAAGTGTCTGTACTGTAGAGTGTTTTTTTCTTCATTTAATGTTCGACGCTGTAATCTTAACACTTTGCTCCATAAATCAATAATACTTTTTTGTCCATGCTCATTTGACTTTTTAATATTATTAATTTTCTTGTACTCGTCATACATAGTTATAAGTTCTTTTATATCATCTGCCTCTTCTGGAACAAAAAAATTAGTTGCTCTTACACACCATTTAAAATTTAGTTTCATAGCAAATTCTTTATTTTTTTCTAATATATCAGCTCTCGGGAACCTAATATCAGTCATTACAAGAAATAATCCCCCATCATTTTCAACAACACATATCATCTCAAATTGCTTTCCCAATATTCTATAACTACAATTTAAATTATTATTCTTATTTTTGAAATCTTCAAAAAAACTTCCATGCTCTAAATCATTTTCAATAATATTTATAGCATTATTTTTATCCACACGAGTAATAAAGCCAAATTCATACAATCTGTTAATTACATTATTTGTAATCTTAACATTATATTCTCTTATGTTTGTGTCAACTTCCCAACTATTAGAAAAATCATTCCTTACTTCATTTATTGTTAAATATCGTTGTTCAAGGTCCTTAGCTACCATTTTGAGCATAATACTCTTTTGAGCATCGTTAAATTCTTTATCATTTTCGATAACGTTATGAATATTATGATCATTTGGTAGCTTAATACCTGTAAGAATTTCATAAATTAGAATTCCTAATGAATAAATATCTGATTGGAAAGTCGTTTCTATTCCCTTTTTCTGTTCCCATGATGCATATTTAGGTGATCTATATCCACAAAGTGTAAAATCATCATATATGCTATCAACTATCTTACTTATTCCAAAATCAATTATCTTTATATTAAATTGATCGTTTACAATTATGTTTGAAGGTTTAATATCTCTATGAATTATATTTTTACTATGCGCATAAGCAACTGCAGAAAATATTTGATTAATCATCTTAAATTTATTTGCCATAGATAACTCTTGAGAAAACAAAACTTTATCTAATGCTTTCTGTTACAGCTAATGCATGATGTCCAAAAGCTGACGGTGTTAATTGCCTAGAATTGCTGGCCTAGATGTCAATAGGAGGGAGAATCATGATAATTCTCCCTGAATAACCGCCCTGACCAAGTGGTCA
>JAEVZU010000056.1 GCA_023392075.1 Bacillota bacterium
CCATCTTATTGCTGACAACCTTGCCAACTCTAGTCTTTCTTAACGCTCTTTCAACCAAGTGGAATTACCTCCTTTTCGAATACTCTACACCAACCTTCATCACATACTTGTACGGTGTGACTACTATTGAAAGGTCTTTCATAGCTTAGAGCAAATGTTATTACTGTTCAGCTCCGCTAAGCTCTTTTTCCCTTATTATTGTCTTTACCTTAGCTATGGATTTTTTAACATCCTTTAGCTTCATTGGGTTTTCAAGCTGATTTGTAGCAAGCTGAAATCTAAGCTTAAAGAGTTCAGACTTTAAATCGCCCAATTCCTTATTTAACTCTACCATATTCTTTTCTCTGATTTCACTAGCTTTCATTTGCTTCACCACCCATTTCTGTCTCGCGGGTTACAAATTTACATTTTACAGGAAGCTTGTGCATAGCGAGTCTTAATGCCTCTCTAGCAGTTTCCTCCGGTACTCCCGCAATTTCAAATAATACCCTTCCTGGCTTAACTACCGCTACCCAGTACTCAGGTGAACCTTTACCGCTACCCATACGAGTTTCAGCAGGCTTCTTTGTTACCGGCTTATCTGGGAATATCTTTATCCAAACTTTACCGCCACGCTTGATAAAACGGGTCATCGCTATTCTGGCAGCCTCGATTTGGTTGCTTGTGATCCAAGCGGGTTCGAGAGCTTGTATACCGAATTCACCGTTGCTGACAACATTACCTCTTGTAGCTTTACCGGTCATTCTGCCTCTGTGAACCCTTCTACGTTTTACTCTTTTGGGCATTAACATTACTTAACTCCTCCTTCCGCTTTTTTTTCTCTCTTAACAGCTGGAAGAACTTCTCCTTTATATATCCATACCTTGACACCAATCTTACCATAGGTTGTGTCTGCTTCAGCAAAACCATAATCTATGTCTGCACGAAGTGTTTGGAGTGGAATAGTTCCTTCATGATAGTGCTCGGTTCTCGCGATTTCAGCACCGCCAAGTCTACCTGCACATGCAGTCTTAATTCCCTTTGCTCCAAGCTTCATAGTTCTTGACATAGCCTGCTTCATAGCTCTTCTGAAAGATATACGCTTTTCAAGCTGTGATGCAATATTCTCTGCAACAAGCTGAGCATCCATTTCAGGACTTTTAATCTCAGAGATGTTGATAAGAACACTTTTACCTGTCATCTTTTCAATTTCTTTTCTAAGTTCTTCAATACCCTGGCCACCTTTGCCGATTACAAGACCAGGCTTTGCAGTGTTTACATTGATTTTAACCTTGTTTGCGGCACGGTCTATTTCAATTCTTGATATGCCTGAGATATAAAGTTTCTTTTTAATAAACTTTCTTATCTGGACGTCTTCAACAAGATAGCTGCTGAAATTTTTGTCATTAGCATACCATTTTGTATCCCAATCTTTTATTATTCCGATTCTCAATCCATGTGGATTTACTTTCTGGCCCATCATCCAACCTCCTTCTCGCTTATTGTCTTTCCTTAACAACCAATGTTATGTGACTGGTTCTTTTTTGAATTTTGAATGCTCTACCTTGTGCACGTGGCATTATTCTCTTCAATGTAGGTCCCTGAGTTGCAAATGCTTCAGCAACAAAAAGTTCATCGTGATTCAAACCGTTATTGTTTACAGCGTTTGCTTCTGCTGATTTAAGAAGCTTGTACAAAACCTCTGATGCAGCCTTAGGAGTAAACTTAAGAACACCATAAGCCTCATCAATACCTTTGTTCTTTATTAAATCCAGCACTATTTTAACCTTTCTTGAGGAAATACGTGCATATTTCAATACCGCTCTTCCTTCATCCTTACCAACTCCGAGAACTTTTCTTTCCTTCTTGGTAAGAAGTGCAGGCTTATTTGATTTCCTATGCTTTGCATTTTGTTCAGCTAAAATCTGATCTTTATTTTTTAAAAGCTCATCTTTGGACAATACCTTTTTCTCCAACTG
The DNA here is from genome assembly GCA_023392075.1 of Bacillota bacterium. Taxonomy (GTDB): domain Bacteria; phylum Bacillota; class Clostridia; order Acetivibrionales; family DSM-1351; genus Ruminiclostridium. The sequence continues at coordinate 1,959 of JAEVZU010000056.1, forward strand.
AATAGCCTCCTTTCAGTTTTTAATTCTTAAACTTAACTTTCAGTAGGTTCTTACCTTAAAGAAGTTGACTTCTCATTTCCACTGTGTCCCTTATATGTTCTTGTTGGTGCAAATTCACCAAGCTTGTGGCCAACCATTTCTTCAGTTATATAAACCGGAACATGCTTCTTTCCGTCATGAACAGCAATTGTATGTCCGACCATCTGAGGGAATATAGTTGAAGCTCTTGACCAAGTTTTGATAACTTTCTTATCATTAACTTTATTCATTTCCTCAATTTTCTTAAGCAATGAATCAAGCACGTAAGGTCCCTTTTTTACTGATCTACTCATTTATCTAAATCCTCCCTTCGCCGCCATCTCAAAGGATTTGGCGGAGCGGTTATCCCGCTCTCACTCCCGGGTCTGTTTTAAAGACCAGGTCCTTTATATTACTTTTGATTTCTTCTCTTAACGATAAACTTATCGGATTTATTCTTCTTCTTTCTTGTCTTGTAGCCAAGAGTTGGCTTACCCCATGGAGTAACCGGGCTTGGTCTGCCGATCGGTGATTTACCTTCACCACCACCGTGCGGGTGATCAACAGGGTTCATAACAACACCGCGTACGGTAGGTCTGACACCCATCCATCTTTTTCTGCCGGCTTTACCGATCTTTACATTTTCATGATCGATATTGCCGATCTGACCGATAGTTGCTCTACAGTTGATTCTAACCATACGAACTTCACCGGAAGGTAATCTTACCTGGGCATATTCGCCTTCTTTGGCCATCAGCTGTGCGGAATTTCCCGCTGATCTTACCATCTGGCCGCCTTTGCCAGGCTTAAGTTCAATATTATGAATTAATGAACCTACCGGAATATTAGCAAGCGGAAGTGCATTACCTGATCTGATATCGGCAGATTCGCCGGATTCAACAAAATCGCCCACTTTCAAGCCAACCGGTGCCAGAATGTATCTCTTTTCACCATCTACATAGTTAAGAAGTGCAATATTTGCAGTCCTGTTTGGATCGTATTCGATCGTAGCTACTTTCGCTTTTATACCGTCTTTATCTCTCTTGAAATCTATAACTCTATATTTTTGTCTGTTACCGCCGCCCTGATGACGAACAGTAATTCTACCATATGAGTTTCTTCCCCCGTTTTTGCTGTTAGGCTGTAGTAATGACTTTTCAGGTTCCACCTTTGATAATTCCGAATAATCCTGTGACGTCATAAACCTTCTTGCAGGGGTAATAGGACTATACTTTTTTACTGCCATTTCTTCTCACTCCTTTATAACAAGTCAATAATTTCCCACCGCATAGGTGGCAAGTACTTCTTTAAATTACTGAGCAACTCCGAATTCTTCGATACTGCTCTTGTATTTCTTGTTGTTGGATACTGTTTTACCGCCCTTAGTCAGATATGAAACCGGCTTTGGATCAGTGTCTATCTTAACAATTGCCTTTTTCCAATCGGCACGCGGTCCTTCATGAACACCGGTGCGCTTAATTTTACCTTCATACTTCATAGTGTTGACCTGAAGTACTTTTACAGTAAATAATGCTTCAACTGCTTTTTTGATCTCGGTCTTTGTTGAATTTACATCAACAATAAAAGTGTACTTACCGGCAGCGATTTCCATATTACTTTTTTCAGTGATATGCGGCTTAATAATTATGTCTTGTGGTAATCTCATTATGCGTACACCTCCTCAACCTTTTCAACAGCTTCCTTGGTTATTATAAATTTGTCATACTTTAATATATCAAATACATTTATAGTATTAACAAATGCAGTTTTAACTCCAGGAATATTTCTTGCTGACTTAACAATGTTATCGTTCTTTGAATCAATTACTATCAAAGCACTTGAATCAACCTTAAGGCTGCTGAGAACGCCTACCATTGCCTTTGTCTTTATAGTTTCCAATGCCAGATTATCAATTACTAATATTTCATTAGCTGATACCTTTGAAGTCAATGCCGACTTCAACGCTATACGCTTAACCTTCTTTGGAAGAGTGTAGCTGTAGCTGCGCGGCTTGGGTCCTAATACTATACCACCTTTGATCCACTGAGCCGAACGAATACTACCTTGTCTTGCGCGACCGGTTCCCTTTTGTCTCCATGGCTTTCTGCCGCCACCTCTAACCTCACTCTTGGTCTTTGTTGACTGGGTACCCTGTCTTTTATTTGCTAACTGATTAACTACTACAGTGTGAAGTACTTCCTTGTTTATGTCTGCGCCAAAAACATTATCGCTAAGCTGGATATCTCCAACTACTTCACCTTTCATGTTATATAAATCAACCTTTGGCATGTGTTACTTCCTCCCTTCAACGTTATTATTTACCGGATTTAACCGTATTTTTAATA